>CALMUW010000068.1 GCA_937872985.1 uncultured Alphaproteobacteria bacterium | reverse complement strand
CATCCTCAACACCTGCCACATCCGCGAGAAGGCGGCCGAGAAGGTCTATTCCGAAGTCGGCAAATTGCGCCGGCTGAAGGATGGGCGGCGCCGGACCGGCGCCGACATGGTGATCGCGGTGGCGGGCTGCGTGGCCCAGGCCGAGGGCGAGGAACTGGTCAAGCGCGCCCGCCTGGTCGATCTGGTCTTCGGCCCCCAGACCTATCACCGCCTGCCGGAACTTCTGGCGCGCCAGCGGGCGGGCGGGCGCGCCGTGGTCGAAACCGATTTTCCGGCGGCGGAAAAATTCGCCGCCCTCACCCGGCGCAAGCCCATTCCCCAGACCGTCTCGGCCTTCCTCACGGTGCAGGAGGGCTGCGACAAATTCTGCTCCTTCTGCGTGGTGCCCTATACGCGGGGGGCGGAAGTCTCGCGCGCCCCCGGCGACATCGTGGCCGAGGCCGAAGCACTGGCGGGGCGCGGGGTGCGCGAGGTGACGCTGCTCGGTCAGAACGTCAATGCCTATCACGGCGAGGGGCTGGCGCTGGCGGGCCTCATCGCGCGCCTGGCGCGCATCGCAGGGCTGGACCGCATTCGCTATACCACCAGCCATCCGCGCGACATGGGTGACGACCTCATTGCCGCCCACGGCAGCAATGACAAGCTCATGCCCTATCTGCACCTGCCGGTGCAGGCGGGGTCGGACGCCATTCTCAAGGCCATGAACCGGGGCCACACGGCGGAACACTATGTGCGCCTCGTTGCGCGCGTCCGCGCGGCGCGGCCCGACGTGGCGCTGTCCGGCGATTTCATCGTGGGCTTTCCGGGCGAAACGGAGGCCGACTTCGAGGCCACCCTGGCGCTGGTGCGGGAGGTCCGATACGCCTCGGCCTTCACCTTCAGATATTCGGCCCGGCCCGGCACGCCCGCCGCCGAGCGTGACGATCGGGTGCCGGAGGAGGTGGCGCTGGACCGGCTGCACCGCCTGCAGGCGCTCATCACCGCCCAGATGCAGGCCTTCAACCGGGCGCAGGTGGGCGAAACCCTGCCGGTGCTGCTGGAAAAGCCGGGCCGCAAGGCGGGCCAGCTCATCGGCCGCTCGCCCTATCTGCAGAGTGTGCACCTCGAGGCCCCGTCGCATCTCATCGGCGCGATTATCCCCGCCCGGATCATGGCAGTTGGAACCAACAGTCTTTCCGGCCATTATGCCAGCCAGGCGCGGACTGATTCCGCCGGGATGTTCCCCGCGCCGCATGGAGAGACGACCCTTTGAGCCCCCTGTCCGCCGCGGCCCAGGCCGCCGCCACCGCCTCCGGCCACGCCGGAGACGACACCTCGCTCACCATCGCCTTCGATGACAACCGCCTGTTGCCGCTGATCTTCGGCGAGCACGACGAACACCTGGCCCTCATCGAACACAAGCTCCATGTGGCGCTGACCCCGCGCGGCAACCGCGTGGCGGTGCGCGGCAGTGCCGCGGACATTCAGCGGGCGCGGGCGGTGTTGCTGGACTTGCATGAGCGGGCCAAGGGCGGACTGGAGATCACGCGCGGCGAGGTGGAGGGGGCGATCCGCATGAGCCGCGAGACGGCCGCCGAGGCCGAGGCCGGAGCCATCCGCACCCGGCGCAAGCTGGTGACGGCGCGCACTCCCACCCAGCGCAGCTACATGGAAGCGATCCGTGCCAACGAACTGGTCTTCGGCATCGGACCCGCCGGCACGGGCAAGACCTACATCGCCGTGGCCGCCGCCGCCCAGGCCCTGATGAACGGCGAGGTGGACCGGATCATCCTGTCGCGTCCCGCCGTGGAAGCGGGCGAGCGGCTGGGCTTCCTGCCCGGCGACATGAAGGAGAAGGTCGATCCCTATCTGCGGCCCCTTTACGATGCCCTCTATGACATGATGCCGGCTTCCCTGGTGGCCAAGGGACTGGCTGAAAACCAGATTGAGATCGCGCCGCTCGCCTTCATGCGCGGGCGCACCCTCAGTTCCGCCTTCATCATTCTCGACGAGGCGCAGAACACCACGCCGCCGCAGATGAAGATGTTCCTGACGCGGCTGGGCGAGGGCAGCCGCATGGTGGTGACGGGTGACCCCTCGCAGGTGGACCTGCCCCCCGGCGCGACCTCGGGTCTGGCCAATGCCCTCGCCGTGCTGAAGGGTGTGACGGGCGTGGGGACTGTCACCTTCTCGCAGGCGGACATCGTGCGCCATGCTCTCGTCGGCCGTATCGTCGCCGCCTATGACAGGGACGGCGCGAAGCCGAAGAAGCGTTAGCCATGGCGCTTGACCTGGTGATGGCGGATGAGGGCTGGACCGGCCTCATTCCTGAACTCGACGAGCTGGCGGCGGCGGCGGCGCGCGTCACCCTGCCCGCCGAGGGCGCGGACCACAGCGTCACCCTGCTCTTTGCCGATGACGCCACCCTGCGCCAGTTGAACCATGACTTTCGCGGCAAGGACCAGCCCACCAATGTGCTGTCCTTTCCCGGCGGGCCGGTGCCCAAGGGCGAGGTGCCGCATCTCGGCGACATTGCGCTGGCCCGCGAGACCATCACGCGCGAGGCCGCCGAACAGGGCAAGACCGTCACCGCCCACACCCTTCACCTCGTCATTCACGGGCTTCTCCATCTTCTCGGGTTCGACCACGAGACGGAAGCCGAGGCCGCAACCATGGAGGCCCGCGAAATTGCGCTTCTGGCGCAATTGGGCTATGCCAACCCCTACGAGCCATGAGCCACGACACTTCTTCCGACCACCGCCCCGCCGGTCTTTTCGCCCGGGTGAAACGCGCCCTCTCCGGCCAGAGCGGCGGCCTGCGCGAAAGCCTTGAGGACGTCATCGAAACCCACGATGCCGCCCCGGGCGGCGACCGGCTGTCGGTCGAGCAGCGCTCCATGCTGCGCAACCTCATTGCCTTCGATGATCTCCGGGTGGATGACGCCATGGTGCCGCGCGCCGACATCGTGGCCATCGAGGATGTGGCCAGCATGCGCAACCTGCTGGAGGCCTTCACCCAGGCCAACCATTCGCGCATGCCCGTCTATCACGAGACCCTCGATAACATCACCGGCATGGTGCATGTGAAGGACTTCCTGCGCTGGCTGGAGGTCAAGGGCTCGAAGCGCCGGGGCAAGGCGGCCACCGGCCTGGCCTTGCCCGTGGCGGAACTGTCATCGGCCATCAAATCGCACGGCAGTCTCATCCGTGATGTCCTCTTCGTGCCGCCGTCGATGCCCGCCGCCGACCTGCTCTTGAAGATGAAGTCGAGCCATGTCCATCTCGCCATCGTCATCGACGAATATGGCGGCACCGACGGGCTGCTCTCCATCGAGGATCTGGTGGAACTCATCGTCGGCGACATTTCCGACGAGCATGACACCGATGAAGACCCGCACATCACCAGGGTGGACGATCTCACCCATGTGGCCGATGCGCGGGTCGCCATCGCCAAGCTCGACGAGATGTTCGGCGTCGACCTCCTGCCCGACGAGGAGGAGGACGAGGCCGACACGCTGGCCGGCCTCATCTATGAAATGGTCGGGCACGTTCCGGCGCGGGGCGAAATCATCCGCCACGACAGCGGCATCGAATTCGAGATTCTCGAAACCGACCGGCGCCGGGTGAAGCGGGTGCGTGTCCATCTGCCGCCGCCCCGGCCCGAGACGGAAGGCGGCGACGCCTGATGCCGGGGTCCGTCCTTCACGCCGGAGACTGGTGATGACGGCACCGAACAAGGTCGATGCCCTGCTGGCGCTCCGGCGCGATGGCAAGCTGCTGCTGGGGCGCGAGCGCATTCGGCTGCTGGAGGCGGTGATGGCCCATGGCAGCATCAGCCGGGCGGCGCAGGAGGCCGGCCTGTCCTACAAGACCGTGTGGGAGGCGGTGACCGCCATCAACAACCTCCTGCCCGCGCCCGCCCTGATCACGCGGGCCGGCGGGGCGGAGGGCGGCGGGGCGGAGATCACGCCGGCGGGACGGCGGCTGATTGCAGCCTTCCACCAGCTTGAGGAGCATCTGGCGCGGATTTCCAGTCTCATCTCCACCGAAGGGCTGGAGGAGACGGCGGCGGATCACCTCTGGGCGCTGGGCGTCAGGTTCTCCACCCGCAATGTGTTCCGGGCCGAGGTGGTGAAGGTGGTGCGGGCCAGGGTTGATGTGACGGTGGTGCTGCGCATCGCCGGTGACACGCCGATCACCGCCCTCGTCACCAATGCCGCCGCCGACGAACTGGAACTGGCGCCGGGGCGCAAGGTGCTGGTGCTGGTCAAGGCCCCCTTCGTGCAGCTTCTGGCCGACACGGCGGCCGGGCGCGCCACGGGCAATTGTTTTGCCGCCACCGTGCTGGAGCGGCGCGACGGCGATGGCAAGTCGCAGGTTGCCCTCGACATCGGTGAGGGCAAGACCATGACTGCGGTGGTGCCGGAGGCCGTGGCGGCAGGTCTTGACGTGGCACCGGGCCGGAAACTGACCGCCGCCTTCGAGGCCAGCCAGGTCATTCTCGCCAGCAGTTGACGGACGCGTGCCTGACGATTGTGTGTGCAGGCCGCGGGTTTGATCATGGTCAAGGCATGAGCGCCCCGCCCCCGCACAGGATCGGCCCATGACGACACGATCCTGGCCCCTTTTCCTCAGCGCCGGTTTCCGGTTCTATTTCCTTGCCGCCAGCGTCTTTGCGGTGCTGGCCATGGGCCTGTGGCTGGCCTGGCTGGCGCTGGCCGTGCCCGTGCCGGGCGGCGGGGCCATGCCGCCCGGCCAGTGGCACGGGCATGAGATGATCTTCGGCTATGCGCTGGCCGTGGTGTCGGGCTTCTTTCTCACGGCGGTGCCGGGCTGGGGCGGCGACTTCCGCCCGCGCCAGACCTTCATCGCGGCAACGGGGGCGCTCTGGCTTGCCGGGCGGCTCGCCATGCTGGCCATGGGGCATCTGCCTGCGGGGCTGGTGGCGCTGGCTGATCTCGCCTTCCTGCCGGTCATGACACAGGGGCTGGCGCGCAGCCTGGCGCGCAATCCGAAATCGCTCAATATCGTCTTCCTCATGCTGCTGATCTTCCTCATCGCCGCCAACCTGATGTTCCATGCCGAGGCCCTGGGGTTCATCACCGGCTTTGCGCCACAGGCTCTCCGCCTCGGCCTGTTCAGCGTTCTCGCCATGGTCGCCTTGCTGGGGGGGCGGGTGGTGCCTGCCTTCACCCGCAATGCCCTTCTCCGCCGCGACGGCGATGCCCACCTGCCGGTGCTGCGCCCGCGCCTCGATCAGGCGGGGGTCTTTGCCGCCATGGCGGTGGCGGCGGCGCTGGGTCTCGGCCTGCCCGCCATGATCACGGGCGGTCTGGCGGCCCTGGCCTGCGCCCTCAATGCTGTCCGGCTTTCCGGCTGGCGGGGCGGGCGGACCCTGCATGATCCCCTGCTCTGGGTCTTGCACCTCGGTTTCCTGTTCATGGTGCTGGCGCAGGGTGCCCTGGCGGTGCAGATGGTGGCGGGCCAGGGTGATGATCTCGCCGTGGTCCATCTCGCCGGCATCGGGGCCATCGGCATCATGACGCTTGCCATGATGAGCCGGGCTTCCCTGGGCCACACGGGCCGCGCGCTGAAGGCCCCGCCGCCGGTGGCGCTGGCCTATGGGCTGGTGGCGCTGGCCGCCGTGCTCAGGGCGCTGGGGCCCCTGCTTGCCCCCGCCCACGCGCCGGGGGAAATCCTGCTCTCCGGCTTCATGTGGCTTGCGGGCTTCAGCCTGTTCCTGTGGCGCTACCTGCCCATCCTGGCAGGACCGGAGGCCCCGCGCCCGCCGCTGCACCCCGTAAACAATTGAGCGATGGTCAGTCCTGCGTGCCGTGGTCGCGCATGATCTCGGCGCGTTCGCGCTCGGCGAAGTCGCGCAGCCGCTCCAGACTGGCGATGTCGGCCTGACGCTGCTTCACTTCCACGCCATAGTCCTTCAAGCGGTTGAAGGCGCGCGACAGGCTTTCCGGCTTCATGCCCAGGCGGGCGGCAATGAGCGCCTTGTCGTAGGGCAGTTCCACGGTGCAGGCGCCATCCTCGCAGGGGGCGAGTTCGAGCAGGAATTCGGCGATGCGCTGTGCTCCGGTATAGGCCTTGAGGGCCTCGATCTGGCGCACGAAGAGGCGCAACTGCTTGGAGGTGGACGCCAGCATGGTCAGCCCGATGTCGGGCGAGCGCCGGATCCGTTCGAACAGGTGGCGGGCGGAAATGCGCAACAGGCGCGCGTCGGTGATGGCCTCGCAGCTCACCGGAAAGGTGGCGGCGGCGAAGGCGGCGGCTTCGGCGAAACTCTGGCCGCGGGTGAAGATCTCGATGACGGCCTCGGTGCCGCCGGGCGTCATGCGGTAGAGCTTGATCCAGCCGGAGAGCACCACGTAGAAGGCCTCGGCCGCTTCGCCCTGGGTGAAAAGGCAGAAGCCGGCGGGTGCGTTCTGCACCGCCGCCCCCTCCATCAACCCGGCCAGAGCCGCGGTGGACAGGCCGGAAAACAGCGGCGTCTGGCGGACGATATGAAGGTCGGCAGGAGTGAGATCAATGGCCATGGCCGGTCCCGGTTGAGTGAACCCATGTGCCCCCATTGTCGGGACCGGCTTGCGTTTGGTCAAGGCTTGACCGGGGGGCAGGGCTAAAGGTTTGACTTGGGTTCCTCTCACGTTCACACGTCCGTCATGGTGGTTCTGTCACGCCGGAAAAAATTTCCCTGGGCGTTTTGTCTGGCTGTGGCCATCACCGTGGCGTCGCTGGTCTTCGGCATCATGCCGACGGGAACGGGTCGTGTTGTGCACGGGGCCGAGGTTGGCTACCCTGCGCCCGCAGGCTCCACGGAGGCCCCGCCGCCATGACCCGCCCTGACAGCGAGACATCAGAAAAGACCCTTTCTGCCCTGCGCCACAGCTTTGGCACGGCCACGGTGACGCCGGACCAGCGCCAGACCTTCGTGCGCGACCTCTTCGACCGGGTGGCGCCGCGCTATGACCTGATGAACGACCTGATGAGCTTCGGGCTGCATCGCGGCTGGAAGCGCGCCGTGGCCCGGACCGCCGTGGCCGCGGCGGAAAAGCTCGCCGGCGACATCATCGACCTCGCCGGCGGCACCGGGGACTTGGCCACACTCATGGTCAAGGCCCTGCCGCAGCGCCGCATCATCATTGCCGATGCCAGCGGCGGCATGCTGGCGGTGGCGCGCCGCAGGCTGGGCGAGACAGTGGCCTATGTGGAGGCCCCGGCCGAGGCCCTGCCGCTGGCCGATGCCAGCGCCGCCGTGGTGACGCTGAGTTTCGGCCTGCGCAACATGACCGATCCGCAGGCGGCACTGCGTGAGGTTCACCGGATATTGAAACCCGGCGGCCATCTGCTGCTCATGGAGTTTTCGCAGGCGGCCGCCTGGTTCAGGCCCGCCTATGCGGTCCATTCCCAGCTGGTCATTCCCGCCCTCGGGGCCATGGTGGCGGGCAACCGGGGCGCCTATCGCTATCTCGTCGACTCCATTCGCCGCTTTCCCGACGCCGAAAGCCTGACCCAGGAACTGCACGGCGCGGGCTTTGGCCCGGTGGCCGTGCGGCGCTTCATGTTCGGCGTGGCGGCCCTTCACAGCGCCCGTAAAATGTGAAGGATAAGACGCATGTCCTCCGCGCTTGCCCGCCCCGTGCCTGACCATCTGAAACATTTGCCCCGGCCCATGCTGTGGGCGCTGGCCGCCCGGCTCAAGACCCTCAGCCTGTCGGCGGCGCCGGTTCTGGCGGGCAGCCTGCTGGCGGCCCAGCAGGGCCGGTGGCGCGGCGATGTGCTGGCGGCGGCATTGGTCGCTTCGGCGGCCATCCAGATCGCCACCAACCTGTGGAACGATGCGGCGGACGCCGAGCGCGGCACCGACGATGAACACCGTCTGGGTCCGCCGCGCATGACGGCCAATGGCCTGCTGGAGGCGCCGGCGGTGCGGCGCGGCGCGCTGGCCATGGGCGGCATCGCCGGACTGGCCGGGCTGTGGCTGGTGCTGGTGGGGGGGCCGGCCATTCTGATCCTCGGGCTCGTCTCGCTGGCCCTGGGCTATCTCTATTCCATGGGGCCCAGGCCCCTGTCCGCCACGCCCCTGGGCGGGGGGCAGGTCATCGGCTTTTTCGGCATTGCGGCAGTGGCGGGCACGGCCTTCCTGCATGGCGGCAGCCTGAGCCCCGGGCTTTTCGCCCAGGGCTTCTTCCTCGGCCTGCCGGCGGCGGCGGTGCTGCTGGTCAACAATCACCGCGACCGCAGCACCGACGCCCGGGCGGGACGGCGCACCCTGGCCATCGTGCTGGGCGAAGGGGCCTCCCGCCTGCTCTATGGCACCTTCATGCTGGCGGCCACGGCGGGGCTGGCCGTGCTGGCCCGGCCCTGCGCGGCGGGCTGGGCGGTTTTCGCCGCTCTGGCGCTGGTGGCGGGCGGCCTGTCGTGGCGCATGGCGCAGCTTGCCATTTCACCGGCGCTGAACCGGCTTCTGGCCCAGACGGCGCTCTTTCAAATGGCTTTGGTGGCTGGTCTGGCGCTGACCCGGGCCCTGTGCGGCTGAGACGACAAGCCGTTATTTTTAAAGAATAATCGGAAGCATTCCAGCCGCGGCGGCCGGGATGAGGGCACAACCCTGGACCGCGCGCGGCTGGCATGAAACCAGAGGGTTGAGCCGGGGCGGGGCGCGGATGGGCGGCCGGTCGCGGGCCGCAAGGCTGGCCAGCCGATCGGCGAAAACGACCGGCGGGACGCCCAGGCCCGGCGTCCCGCCATGCGTGGGCAGGCAAATGGCGGCGGGAAGCGGCGAGTTGCCCGGCGCCGTCACCATACAGATCAGGCAATCGCCGTCAGCAAGCCTGGCGGGGGCACCCGGTGAAGAGGACCCCTTGGGACCGGCCAGCGTTACACACCACACCTCGCCCGGCCTGGCGGAGTGGGCAAGCACCCCCGGCAGGGCAATCTGCAGCATGGGCAGCAGAAGCACGAGCCGGAATGTGGCTGCGCGCGCCAGCCGCCAGAGGTGCTGGTCGTTTCTCATCGCTTCCCTCGAGCCGGCGCGAGCGCCAGCCAAAGTCATGTAAGCGGCGGCGGGTGGCGCTCCGCCTTAACGAAAGTCAAGGCGGGAAAGGCCCTCCCGCGCGCAAGGTCAGGGGCGGCTCCGAGGGCAAGATCGAGGGCCGGACATGCCGGTGCGCACCGGCGTTATTTGAGGGCAAAACATGAGAACCATTCGCAAGGCCCTTCTGGCGGCAACGGCTGTTGCCTCCCTGGGCATCGTATATACGGCGGCCATGGCGCGGGCGGAAACGCTCGACGACGTCATGGCGCGGCGCGGCCTCACCCAGGCCGACCTGCTGCACGCCGCCAAGACCTTTACCCCCACCGGCAAGCGCGATGAATTCATCGCCTTCTCCTCTGGCGGCCAGTCCGGCCAGATCATGGTGTATGGCGTGCCGTCCATGCGTATCCTGAAATATGTCTCCGTCTTCACCCCGGAACCCTGGCAGGGCTTCGGCTTCGACGAGGAATCCAAGAAGATCCTCGAGGAAGGCAAGGTGGACGGCCGCGACATTCCCTGGGGCGACACCCACCATCCCGCCATCACCGAAACCAATGGCGACCTCGACGGTGAATATCTCTTCATCAACGACAAGTCGGCCCCGCGCATCGGCGTGGTCTCGCTGCATGACTTCGAAACCCAGCAGATCGTGGTCAACCCGATCCTGCAGTCCGAGCATGGCGGCGCCTTCGTGACGCCGAACAGCGAATACGTCATCGAGGCGGCGCAATATCCTTCCGTGCTGGGCCGTGGCTTCGCGCCGCTGTCGGAATTCAACGACAAGTTCCGCGGTGCCGTGACCTACTGGAAGTTCAACCGCGAAAAGGGCCGGATCGAACCGGAGAATTCCTTCTCCATCGAACTGCCGCCCTATTCGCAGGACCTGAGCGACGCGGGCAAGCTCGTGTCTGACGGCTGGTCCTTCACCAACTCCTTCTGCGCCGAGCGCTATGTCGGCGGCATCGAGAAGGGCCGTCCGCCCTTTGAAGCCGGCTGCTCGCAGAACGACACCGACTACCTGCACATCATCAACTGGAAGAAGGCCGAGGAAGTCTACAAGGCCGGCAAGGTCACCAAGATCAACAATCATCCGGTGATTACGCTGCAAACGGCCATCGATGAGGGTCTGGTCTATCTGGTGGCCGAACCCAAGTCGCCGCATGGCGTCGACGTCTCGCCCGATGGCAAATACATCGTGGTCGGCGGCAAGCTCGACACCCAGGCCTCGGTCTATTCCTTCGAGAAGATCCAGGAAGCCATCAAGAACGGCAAGTTTGCCGGCAAGGATCCTTATGGCCTGCCGGTGATCGCCATGGAGGACGCGCTGCACAAGCAGGTCGCCCTCGGCCTTGGCCCGCTGCACAACCAGTTCGATTCCAAGAACTGCGTGGTCTACACCTCGCTCTACGTCGACAGCCAGGTGGCGAAGTGGGACTATTGCGAAGGCAAGGTGCTCGACAAGATCTCGGTCCACTACAACATCGGCCACCTGGTGGCGATGGAAGGCGAGGCCGCGCATCCGGCGGGCAAGTATCTCATTGCCCTCAACAAGCTGGCCATCGACCGCTTCAACCCGGTTGGCCCGCTGCATCCGCAGAACCATCAGTTGATCGACATTTCCGGCGACAAGATGGAGCTGCTCTATGACATGCCGGTGCCGCTGGGCGAGCCGCACTATGTGACCGCCATCGCCGCCGACAAACTGAAGCCGCTGGTGCGCTATCCCTACGGCACCAACAGCCGCACCGGCGAGAAGCACCCGGATGCGGTGCGTCCGGGCAGTGAAAAGGTGGTGCGCGACGGCAACAAGGTGAAGGTCTTCATGACCGCCATCCGGTCGCACTTCACGCCGGAAATCGTCGAGGTGGAAGAGGGTGACGAGGTCGAATTCGTCATCACCAACTCGGAGCGGGCCGAGGACGAGACCCACGGCTTCTCCGTCTCCACCTATGGCGTGAACCTGTCGCTCGAACCCGGCAAGACCGCCACCGCCAAGATCAAGGCGGACAAGCCCGGCGTGTTCTCCTACTACTGCACCGAGTTCTGCTCGGCGCTGCATCTGGAGATGACCGGCTTCCTGGTGGTCAAGCCCAAGGGCTACGTGGAACAGGCGTCCACCGGTGCCGAAGGCCAGGCCTATACCAAGGCCGACTACGACAAGCAGGTGAAGACCAACACCGACACGCAGGCCGTGATCGACAGCGTCGTCGGCTATATCACCAGCATGAACTACAAGGACTATCCGGAAGCGGTCGCCCTGGTGGAAGACGCCACCGACCAGTTGAAGTTCATGGGCGAGGCCAAGGCCAAGGCCGAGGAATTCGCCAAGAAGGAAGACTGGCAGAATGCCACCGTCTGGGCCGGCCAGTGGTGGCAGTATCAGGTCAAGGCCGCTGACGTGGGCCTCCGCGTCAAGACCTTCCTCGAACAGAACGGGGCCAAGAAGGTCCAGTAACGCCTGCGCGGGGCGGCCTCATTCCGGGGCCGCTCCGTCTTTCACTTTACAGGAGCATCGGGGAATGAACCTCTTCAAGATTGCAGGCCTGGCCGGGATCGCCCTGCTGTGGCCCACCTTTGTCCAGGCTCAGGAAGCGCTGACGGGTGAACAGAACTACAAGACCAAGGGCTGCATGGCCTGCCATGGGTCCAAGGGGGCGAAACCCATCCTTGCCTATCCCGCCCTGGCCGGGCAGAGCGAGAAATATGTCCTGCAGCAGATCAATGACATCAAGTCCGGCAAGCGCGTGGGCGCGGTCGATGACTCCGGCCATCCGGCAACCCAGGGCATGGCCGACATTCTGCACATCCTGAGCGATGCCGACATCGCGGCGGTGGCCAAATATGTGGCCGAACAGAAACCCAATCCGCCCAAGCCGCTTGACCCCGCCCCCACCGAGGCTGACCTCAAGGCCGGGCAGGATGCCTACAAGAAGCTGGGCTGTGTCACCTGCCATGGCGTGGACGGCAAGAAGGCCTCGGTGCCGATCTATCCGATCCTGGCCGGGCTGAACCGTGATTACCTGGCCGGACAGATGATCGCCCTGCGCGACGGCAAACGCGCCAATGGCCAGTCCAAGCTCATGGTGCCCTTCATCAAGAAGGCCGATGACGCCACCATCACCGCGATGGCCACCTACCTGTCGCAGATCGACCGTTCGACCCCGTGATTATCGGAGACATGACATGAAAAAGACTATTCTTGCCCTTTTGACCGGGGTTGCGCTGGTGGCTTCCGCTGCCAGTGCCACTGCGGATGAAACCGCCAACAGCGCCACCGGCACCTCGCAATGGAACGCCGGCGGCGGCGAGCAGGAGGAGGCCCTCAGCCTCACGCCGAACCTGGAAAACGGCCGCGATGTCTATGAAGTGTGCTCGGCCTGCCACCAGCCCAATGGCTGGGGCTTGAAGGACGGCACCTTCCCGCAGATCGCCGGTCAGCATCGTGACGTGCTGATCAAGCAATTGTCGGACATTCGCGCCAAGAACCGCGACAATCCGACCATGTATCCCTTTGCCCTGCCCTCCGAGATCGGCGGGCCGCAGTCCATCGCCGATGTGACCGCCTATATCTCCAAGCTGCCCATGAACCCCGACAATGGCGTGGGTCCGGGCACCTTGCTCGACAAGGGCAAGCAGCTCTATGCCGACAACTGCGTGCGCTGCCATGGCGATCAGGGCCAGGGCGACGATGCCAAGTACTATCCGCGCATTCAGGGCCAGCACTATGAATATCTGCTGCGCCAGTACAAGTGGATCAAGGAAGGCAAGCGCCGCAACGCCAACCCTGACATGGTGAAGCAGATCCAGAACTTCACCGACGAGGATACGGTGGCCGTTCTCGATTATGTGTCCCGCCTGAAGCCGCCCAAGGAATTGCTGGGTGAGCCGGGCTGGGTTAATCCGGACTACCAGTAAGCCCACACCATGACAACGCGCGGGCGTGGCGTTGCGCTCGCGCGTTTTTCTTCAGAAGCAGGGGATGATTGACATGACCGACCAGAACATCAAACGGCGCGGAGCTCTCTATCGCGTGCTCACGCTCGCGGCGCTGGTGCTGCTGGCGGCCTCCTTCTTCGCGCCGACCTGGTGGGTGTCGCTGACGGCCCCCAATTACCCGGAAGCCACTTTCCCCGATGGCATCCGCATCAATTTTCACATGGACAGCGTGCGCAACGGCTGCAAGATCCGGGCCTCGCAGGAGGTGGAGGAGAAGGAAGCCCTCGACTGCGTCCACGAGATGGATACCATCAACCATTACGTCGGCATGTATCCCATCGCTTCCGGCGGTCCGGTGGAAAAGGCCTTCTCGCCCTTTCTGTTTGCCTTTCTCGGCGTGATGCTGCTGGTCTTTGCCGCGCCCAACCGCAAGACGCGCATGGCCATCTCGGTTCTGGGCTATGGCGCGGTGGCGGCCTGGATGCTGGCCACCATGTATGCGCCCAATGGCATTTCCTATCACACGCGCGGCTATCTCGAAGGGCTGGTCAATTCGCTGGGCCAGGACACGGCGGACAAGGTTGATGATGCCAATCTTGCGCCCATCGTGCGCCAGCTCAAGGAAGCCATGGCCAATGTCGACAAGGCCAACAAGGCCGCCGCGACCGAGGGCGGCACCCGGGCCGACCTCATCGACAACCTGCGCGCCAATTACAATCTCGACGATGCCAAACTGCCCGCCGCCGCGCAGGAGGCCTGGAATGGCAGCGGGCATCAGGTCATGACCTGGCACTATGAGAAGAGCCTGTCGCGCTGGTTCAACATGCCGGAGAAAAACGTTCCGCTGGCGCGCATCATGAACAAGGCCGCACTCTATCTCACCATCATCGTGCTTGCCGCCATGGCCTTCATGACCTTTGCCGCCTGGAGCACCCGGCGCATCTTCTACTGGCTGCTGGTGCTGGCGCCCGCCATTCTGCCCCTGGGCTTCATCGTCGAATATTCGGCCTGGCTGTGGTGGTATGGCCACCGGCTCAACGAAATGGGGGCCTTCACCCTCAAGCCCTTCATGCCCACCGTCTTCGGCAACGGCAAGGTGGCGCAGTTCACCACCCATTCCTATCCCAACTATGGCTTTGCCCTGATGGTCATCATGGCGGTCATTCTCATTCTGGCGGCGCTCATCCGCCGCAAGCAGTTGCAGCTTGCGGGGCCGGACGCCGAGAATGTCTGAACCATGGCGCGCCGCATCCGTGCATTCCGGTCATGGCTGGTGCCGCTGATCCTGCTGGTAACGGCAGGGGGGGCGGCGGCGGCGACATTGCAGGAGATGCTGGACCAGGCGCCGGAGGGCAGCACGGTGGCCCCGCCCGCCGGGGTCTATAGCGAACATGTGGTGATGAAGAAGGCCGTGGTGCTGGACGGCTCGGCCGGCGTGATCATCGACGGCGGCGGCACCGGCACGGTGATGGAGATTGCCACCTCCAGCGCCGAGGTGAAGAACCTGACGCTGCGCAATTCCGGGCGCTATCACAACGCGCTTGATGCCGGGCTGCGCATCAAGGGCGATTTCAACATCGTCAAGGATGTGAAGATCGAGAACGCGCTCTTCGGCCTCGACATGCACCAGGCCAACAACAATGTCATCCGGCGCGTCACCATCACGTCGAAGCCGCTGAATCTGGAGTTGCGCGGCGATTCCATCCGCCTGTGGTACAGCCACTTCAACCGGCTGGAAGACAATGTGGTCCACGATGCCCGTGATTTCGTGGTGTGGTATTCCCATGACAACACCATCAGCGGCAACACGATCCGCAATGGCCGTTATGGCATCCATTTCATGTATGCCCATCACAACCATGTGCTGGAGAATGAGATCGCCGACTGCGTGGTCGGCGTCTTCTTGATGTATTCCAATGATATTGACGTGCGCCACAACCGGTTGCTGCGGTCCTGGGGTGCCTCCGGCATGGGTGTCGGCTTCAAGGAGTCGAGTGGCGTCACCATTGCCGACAATGACATCGTCGGCAATGCGGTGGGCATCTTCCTCGACATCTCGCCCTATGATCCGGATTCGACCAATACCTTCACCAACAACCGCATCGCCTATAACGGCATGGGCGTGGAATTCCACACCGACTGGGAGGGCAATATCTTCACCGGCAATGCCTTCCTGTCCAACTTCACCCAGATTGCGGTGCGCGGTGGCGGCACGGCGCTGCGCGAAACCTGGACGGGCAATTACTGGGACGACTACGCCGGCTTTGACCGCGACGGCGACGGGCTGGGCGACAGCCCCTACGAGATTTACAATTACGCCGACCGCATGTGGATGGAGGTGAAGGACGCCGCCTTCTTCCGCGCCAGCTTTGCGCTGGAGGCCCTGGACTTCGTCGAGCGCCTGGCCCCCTTCACGGAACCGCGCCTGCTGCTGCGCGAGGACAAGCCGCTCATGCATCTGCCGAGCTTTGCCAAGGCCGCGCCCAAGAGCGCCCTGGAGTTATTGCAACAATGACCGACGACCGCAAACCTGAAACCCCGGTGAAGCCCGTGCCCGAGGCCGCCCCCAAGGTGCGGGTTTCCAGCCGCGAGCTGGAAAAGCGCCGCATGTTCCTGCGCTCCATTGGCGCCGGCATCACGGTGGTGGGCCTGTCGCTGGTCGGTTTTTTCCCCATCATCAAGAGGCTGTTCAACCGCTTGCGGCCGCCGGGCGCGCTCATCGAGCAGAAATTCCTCGCGGCCTGCATCAAGTGCGGCCAATGCGTGCAGGTCTGCCCGGTGGAGGCGATCAAGCTCGCCGACGGCGATGAGGGCTTTGGCCTTGGCGTGCCCTATATCGACGCGCGCCAGCAGGCCTGCGACTTCTCCTGCGATGCGGTGCAATGCGTTCTTGCCTGCCCCACGGGGGCCCTCACCCACGAGATTGCCAAGAAGGAAGAGGTGCGCATGGGACTGGCGCGGCTGGCGCGGCCCGATGCCTGCCTCGCCATGCGCGGCGAGGGCTTCAAGGGTCTGGCGCGCGGGGCGGCCTTCACCGGCTTGCACCGTTATGTGGAGGTGGACCGCTGGACGCCCATTCGCATTGCCGATCACTCCTATGATCTCGAACTCTGCGACCTCTGTGTGCGCGAATGCCCGATCACGGGCGCAATTTCGCTGCAGCCGGTGAGCGCGCATGCGGGCGACAAGCGGCGCATGCCGGTGGTGACGTCCGCCTGCGTGGGCTGTGGCGCCTGCGAGATGATGTGTCCGGCCGAGCCCGCGGCCATTGTGGTGGACCCGAAGATCCTGAAGGAGCGCACCGCATGAAAAAGTTCCTGCGCCATTTTGCGCTGATGTTCGGGGCGGCGCCGCAGAAGCCGGAAGCCGCCGACGTGACGCCCGCCGGCAAGGCGCTGATGAAATTCAAGAAGACGCCGGAGCAGGTGAAGCTGCGCAAGGAATTGATTGCGCATGAGCACGAGCACCCGGTCTATTCCAGCAAGTGGAAATACCGGCGCTGGGTATCGATCATCCTGCTCAACCTGCTGTTCATCATCTCCTACTGGTTTGACGTGCAACTGGTGGAAGGGGCGCTCACCGCCTCGCGCTTCGTCGGCTTCCACATGGCCGACCTCAACGGCGCGCTCCAGGTCATGCTCGCCTACAAGGAGGTGATGCTCAATCTGGTGATCGGCACGGTGACCGTGGTGCTGGCCTGGTGGTTTGTGGGCGGGCGCGCCTTCTGTTCGTGGATCTGCCCCTATCACCTGCTGGCGGAATGGGCCGAGTGGCTGCACCTGAAGCTGGTGGCCATGGGCTGGGCCAAGGACCATCCCTTCCATCGCTCCCTGCGCGCCGTGTTGTGGTTTGCCTTCCTCGCCCTGGCCCTGGTCACCGGCTACACGGTGTTTGAATTCGTGAACCCCGTGGGCATCGTCAGCCGGGCGCTCATCTATGGACCGACCATTGCGCTTCTCTGGGTGCTTTTCCTGCTCGGCATCGAGGTGTTCTATTCCCGGCGCTTCTGGTGCCGCTACGTCTGTCCCATCGGCCTGAGCTATGGCATCACCGGTGCCGTCTCGCCGCTGCAGGTGGAATACAATCTGGAAAAATGCCTGCACGAGGGTGAATGCCGCAAGGTCTGCCTCGTTCCCCATGTGCTGGAGGTGACCAAGATGGGCTATGCCTCGGACGCCTTCGAATATATCGGGGCCGACTGCACGCGCTGCGGCATGTGCATCGACGCCTGCCCGCAAAACGCGCTGCGCTTCAAGTTGCGCGGCCTCGACAAGATCATCTGAGGCCGGGGTCATGATCACCATCAGCGGCCTGACCAAGACCTTCGACCGGCGCGCCGTGCTGGATGCCATCGACCTCGCCATCGGCGATGGTGACCGCATTGCCCTGGTGGGGTCCAATGGCGCGGGCAAGACCACGCTGTTCCGCTGCCTCCTCGGCCATTATCACTATGACGGCAGCATCGCCTTCAACGGCGAGCGCCCGACACGGCGCGACGAGGCGGTGCTTGCGCGCATTGCCTTCGTGCCGCAATTGCCGCCGCCGCTGCGCATGCCGGTGGGCGAACTGGTGCGCTTTGCCGAGAGCAGCGCCGGGGCAAAAGCCGACCGCATGACCGAGATTTCCCAGGGACTGGGGCTTGACCTTGCCGCCGTGGCGCATCAGCCCTTCAACCGCCTGTCCGGCGGGCAGAAACAGAAGGTGCTGGTGACCATTGCCCTGGCACGGGCGGCTGACCTGTTCATTTTCGACGAGCCGGCGGCCAACCTCGACCCGGCGGCGCGGGCCACCTTCATCGATCTTCTGGCGGCGCGTCAGGACGCGGCCATGATCATCGCCAGTCACCGGCTGGAGGAGGTGGCACCGCTGGTCAATCGGGTGATCGAACTGGACCGGGGCCGCATTGTTCTCGACGACGTGGTGGCGGACAAGCTGACGGCGGGCGATGCGCGCCATTGCATGGTGCGGCTCAGCGCGGCGCATGAGCCCTTTGCCCGGGCGCTGGCGCAGTGGGGCCTGACCGAAAGGCCGGTTCTGACCTTCAGCGGCACCATTCCCGCCGCCGATTACTACCGCTTTCTCGGCATGATCTCGCGCTATGCCAGCGTGGTCGAGGCCTTTGAATTCGGCATCGCCGCGAAACCCCGGAAACCGGCACGAGACAAAACCGATGTGTCATGACTGTAACCGCCGCCGCGCGCTCGTCCTGCTGGCTGCCCTGCCGCTGGCGGTGGCGGGCTGCCGCAAGCAGAATGAAGGACCGGAGGAGATCCACTACGCCCGCGAGGTCTGCGCCATGTGCGGCATGATCATCTCGGACCCGCGCTATGCGGCGGAAATCCGGGGCGGACCGGACCGGGCCCTGGTGAAATTCGACGACATCGGCGATGCGGTGAACTGGCTCGACATGCAGAGCTGGCGCAATGATCCCGCAATTGAATTCTGGGTGATGGACAGTGACACGGGCACGGAGTGGCTTGACGCCCGCACCGCCTTCTATATGCCGGGCACGGTGAGCCCCATGGATTATGGTTTTGCCGCTGTGAAACAGAAGACCGACAAGACGGTGGATTTCGCCGCGATGAGCAAGACGGCGCTGGCGCGCGGCATGGCCGGCCGCTGCGCCCCGGAAGAGGGTGCCCCCCAGTGACGTCGTCCCCCGTCCGTGGCTTGTGGCTGGCGCTCAGGCTTGAAGTGCAGGAATCGCTGCGCTCGCGCTGGTTCTTTCTCTATGCGCTGGTGTTCTTCGGCCTCATGGCTCTGCTGGCGCTCACCGGCATTTCGGAATCGCGCGTGCTCGGCTTCACCGGCCTGTCGCGCTTGCTCGTCACCTATATCCAGATCACCATGGCGGTTCTGCCGCTGTTCATTCTGGTGACCACGGCGCGCTCGCTGGTGGGCGACCGCGAGGCCGGCAATCTCGAATACATGCTGTCCTTTCCGGTGGGCCTGGGCCAGTGGTACTGGGGCAAGTTTCTCGGCCGCTTCCTGCTGGTGGTCTTTCCGGTCATCGGCGCGCTGCTTCTGTCGCTGGTCTACGGCGCGCTGCGCGGCCATGGCCTGCCGTGGCAGCATGTGGCGCTCTATGCCGGGCTCATTGCCGCGCTTGCCCTGTGTTTTCTCGGGCTTGCCTTCTTCATTTCCAGCCTGGCGCGCTCCACCGAGGTGGCGCTCGGCGTGTCGCTGGCGCTGTGGCTCATCCTGGTGGCGCTGCTCGATCTCTTCCTGCTGTCGATCCTGATCCGGGCGCAGTTTGATCCCGCCTTCGTGGTGGGTCTGGCGCTGGCCAATCCGCTGCAGACCTTCCGCACCGCCGCCATGATCCTGTTTGATCCGCAACTCATCCTGCTGGGTCCGGCGTCCTATGTCATCCTCGATAACTTCGGGGTGCAGGGCTATGTGGTCTGGGCGCTGGTCTATCCCGCGCTGCTCGGCCTTGCCTTTGCCGCCCTGGGCTTCTGGCGCTTTGCCCGCACCGATCTCGTCTGATCAGGGCTGGGCCAGACCCTGGAGCCAGGCCAAGGTCCTGTCGTCGCTCCACCGGGCCCCGCCCCTGACGGTGGCCACGTGCTCACCCTTGCGGTTGAGGATGAGCGTGGTGGGCAGGGCGGAAAGACCGGTCACGTCCTGAAGGTTCTGACCATCGCCCACCAGCACCGGCAGGTTGGTGATGTTTTCTTCCGCATAGAAGCGCGTGACCGCCTGCCGGCCCTGCCAGGTGAAGGCAAGCGGCAGGACCGCCACACCCTCCGCCGCCAGACGGGACTGAACGGTGGCGAGTTCGGGCATTTCGCTGCGGCAGGGCACACACCAGGGAGCCCAGAGATTGAGCACCACGAGCTTGCCCCGGGAGGCCGCCAGAGTGACGGGCGTGCCCTGGTCATCGGTCATGGCCAGGGCGCTGATGTCACGGGCGGGCTGCGGCTCGGCCACGGCCGCCGCCGACGGCAGGGGTTCACCGGCGTGCGCCGCCGCCGCCAGGACAGCGGCGGCCAGAGCCAGAAGGACGGACCGCATGGCGCTAGGGTGCCGGATGAGCGTCGATGATCTTGCCCAGATCGGCGGCCATCTCTTCCGCCTTGGTGCCATAGGGATAGCGCTTGATGAGCACGCCATCCGGCCCCACCAGCGCAATGGAAGCCGTGTGGTCGATGGTGTAGCGGGTGGGATCGGCGGGATCGCTGGGCTTGACCTCATACTTGGCGTTATAGGCCTTCACCATGGCGTCGGTGTAGGGCTTGGTGCCGCGCAGGGCCACGATGCGCTCGTCGAAGGACTGGGTGTATTCCGACAGCATCTTCGCGGTGTCGCGGGCGGGGTCCACCGTGACGAAGAGCGGCAGCACCCGGTCGGCCTTGGCCCCCAGCGCCTTCAGGGCATTGGCCATGGTGAGCAGGCTCGTGGGGCAGACCTCCGGGCAGGAGGTGTAGCCGAAATAGATGAGACTGAAGCGGCCCAAAAGGTTTTCGTCGGTCACCACCTCGCCGTTCACATCCTGCATCATGAAGCGGCGCGACGGCGGCGTTTCCGCGTCCGGCGCTTCCGGCAAAACCTTGTCTTCCGCCCCCACAGGCCCGGCCAGCAGGGGGGCCGCAAGGACGGCGAGAAAACGGCGGCGATGCATCATCAATCACTCCACAAGACTTGCGCGCCCGGGAAGTCTAGACCTGTCGCTGGCTCCGGCCTTGACTTTCGTCAGGGCGGGAGAAGGGTTCACCTGCTCTGACCGGACCGTCATATGGGTGCTCACGTCAATAACGCGCGGCGGCCTTGCCCCCTCAAGGCCCGCACCGGGATCATATCGCATGCTGCTTGCCCTGGGCTTGGCCTTTCTCATGGTGGTGGTGGGCCTCAGACTGTCCGCCGCTGAACTGGTGGCGGCCTTCCGGCAACCCAGGGCGCTGGCCCTGGGCCTGGTGGTGCAGATGGTGGCGCTGCCCCTGCTGGCGCTGCTGTTGACCCGGGTTTTCGCCCTGCCGCCGCCCCTGGCGCTGGGCCTCATGCTGGTTGCCGCGGCACCCGGCGGCGTCACCTCCAACTATGTGGCGCTGCTGGCCGGTGCCGATCTCGCCCTGTCCACCGCCATGACGCTGGTGACGAGCCTTCTCGCCCCGGTCAGCCTGCCGGTGGTGCTGGCGTTATCCGGCACCCTGCCGGACGTGGCGAGCCTTGACCTGACGGCGGCCATGCTGCGGCTGGCGCTGGGCATGACGCTGGTGGCGGCCCTGCCGCTGGCGCTGGGCATGGCGCTCCGCCACTGGCAGCCGCCGTGGCTCAGCCGCCGCCGGGGCGGGCTGGAGCGGCTGGCGCGCCTCGTCTTTGCCGCCATTGTGCTCACAACCTTCTGGCAGAACCGGGACGCCATGATCGACCATCTCGGCCGCCTCGGCGGGGCGGCCCTGCTGCTCAATCTCGGCGCGGTGGCGGGAGGCCTGGCGCTGCGGTTTTTCGGCCTGTCGCCCGCGCAAAGTCTCGCCGCCGCCATCGAGTGCGGCTTGCAGAATGCCGCCATCGCCATCTTTGTGGCCACTACGGTGCTGGGAACACCGGCACTCGCCGTGCCGGCGCTGATCTATGCCGTGATCATGAACCTGACGGCGCTGGCGCTGGTGGCCTGGGGACGGCGCCGCGCCGCCGCCACGCCCGCCGTCACGGGATGACGAATTCCGGCCGGAAGCCCGCCGGGGCCAGGGCATCGGCAGGCGGCAGACTGGTGCGCGTGACCAGACGAATGACCGGGCCGATCTGGCGATGGTCCACCGTGCCCTCGATGGCGCGCACGGCATATTCGATGGCGAGACGCCCCTGCATGGCGGGATCATCGAAGGGGGCCGCATCGATCCGGCCCCGCATCATGCCGCGCCGGATGGCCTGGGTATAATAGGTGGCCACGAGCCGCATGGCGCCCAGGCGGCCCTCCGAGCGCAGCAGCGAGACTACCGATTCCACCGCGGGCGCACTGCCGATGAAGACCGGAATGTCGGGATGACGGTCGAGCAGGTCTTCGGCAAGGCGCAATTGCTCCTGCGTGCCGGTATCGGCCCAGCCGGTTTCGACCAGGCTGAGGCCGGAATGGGCCAGCGCCGCCGCAAGGCCCTCGGACAGGAAGGACACCCAGCCCGCCTCGCGCGGGCCGGTGGCCAGCACCGCCTGTTGCGCCGCCTGCCGCGGGCCATATTCGGCCGCGAGATAGCGGCCCACGTGGCCGCCCATTTCGCGCCACGACACGCCGACCTTCACCGCCACCGCGCGCGAGGCCACATCGTTGACGGCGGCGATGACCGGCATCTCGTCCGAGACATCGGCGATGGCGGCGGCGATCTGCGGGCTGTCGAAGCTCACCGTGCCGAGGATGGCGGCATCGGCCTTGCCCACGCAGCCGCGCAGGCGCGCGCCCTGGGCATCGACACTGCGATAGCCGCCGGTCTCGCTGATGGTCAGGGCCACGTCGAGGCGGCGGGCCTCCTGCGCCATGCCATAGGCAACGCTGAGCCAGTATTCGTCCTTGATGTGGGGGAAGACGGCACAGAGACGCCAGTGCTGGCGGGCGCGCGGCAGGGGCAGGTGGAGCACGGGGCTCACCGCGCTGCGATAGTCAAAGGGATCGGCGTGGGTTTCAAGGGCGATTGGCACGGCGCCCTTGGCCTGTGCTATGGCTTGCGGCGGCGGGGTTTCGGCCCCTGCCGCCCACGCTGTCATCACTGCCAGAGGCCCGATCAGACCCATCATGCAGCGCCCGAACTTTGCCAATGTTCTGATGGCGGCCTTTGCGGTGCTGATCATGCTGCTCCTGACGGCGCTGGCGGCGGGCTGGTCGGGGGTCGCCTATCTCTCGGCCAACGAGCGCGATCTCCTGCAGCGCAACCTGCCCGTGGTGGAGCAGGCGCGCCGCCTGGCCAGCGCCGCCGAGATGATTACCAAATCGGTGATCGAAGTCGAGAGGGCGGAAACGCCCGAGAAATTGCAGGCCGCGGTGGGCGGGCTGTCGGCCCAGGTCACCGACACGCTTTCCGGGCGCGACGGTCTGGCGGCAACCGCGCCCGCCCCCGCCGCCATGGTGCGCGTGTCTGCCGCGCTGGACCGGATCATGGCGAACAAGGCGAAGTTCCGCACTCTGGCGGCGCGGACCAGCGCCAATGGCGAAGGCCTGCGCAAGGAAAGGGTCAGGGCGCAGACCGCGCTGGCCGCCCTCGATGCGCTGGCGGGAACCCTCATCGCCAATACCCAGGCGCAGATTTCCGCCGCCCTCTCCGGCCTCTATGAGCCGCTGGAGCGAAACGCGCGTGACGACATCCTGGACCAGATTGCCGAGGGCGACCTGTTCAAGCTGCAATCCTTTCTGGAGATGCGCGAGGTGAGCCAGCGGGTCGGCGCCACGCTTGACCGGGTGGCGACCAGCAATGATGCCGCGGCCCTCGCGGGGCTGGCCGCCACGCTGGCGGCTGACCTCAACATCCTCGCCCGCCGCAGCCGCGCCATCGAGGACCCGAGCCGGCGGGCCCAGGTCGCGGCGCAGCTTGCCATTCTCTCCGATGTGGCCGGCGCCCGCGGCCTTGGCGCCATCCGCCAGACGCTGCTCGACGACCGGGCAGCCCTGTCCGCCCTGTCGTCGGCCACGGTGGATCAGGCCAATGCCATGGCCCAGGCGGCGCGCGATGTCATCCGCGATTCGGAAGCGGGCATGGTGGCCTTCCAGCGTGACAGTCTGGCCACGGTGCGCCGGGCCTTCACCGCCTTTGCGCTTCTGGGTCTGGCCACCGCCGCCTTCCTGGTCTGGGCCGGTTATTATCTCCGCCGCCACATCATGAACCGGCTGCGCAGCCTGCTCGCCCGGCTCGTGGCCCTGGGGCGGGGCGAGATGGACTGGGTTCTGCCGGTGGGAGCGGGCGACGACATCGGCCAGATGGAGGCGGCGGTCAATCATCTGCGCGAGGAGGTGAAGCGCAAGAACCTGCTGGAGCGCCAGTTGCAGGCGGAGGTGGCGGAGCAGACCGCCCTCTACCGCAATGAGACGCTGGCGCACGATGCCGCGCGGGCCGAGGCCGAGCGCGCCAACCGGGCCAAGTCGGAATTCCTCGCCATCATGAGCCATGAGATCCGCACCCCCCTCAACGGCCTCACCGGCATGTTGCGGCTGCTGGCCAGCCCCCGCGCCGACGCGGAGAAGGCCAAGCTCGACATGGCGCGGCGCTCGGCGGCGGACCTGCGCCTGCTGCTCGATGACATTCTCGAACATGCCAAGGTGGAACTGGGGCCTGCCGATGTGCGCCTGCAGGATTTCGAGGTGCGCGGACTGGTGCGGCGGGTGGCCGAACTGATGACGCCGCAGGCCAGGGCCAAGGGCCTGGTGTTTCTGGCCGACATCAGCGCCACGGTGCCCCCAGCGCTGCGCGGCGACGAAAGCAAGATCCAGCAGATCCTGGTCAACTTCTGTTCCAACGCCATCAAGTTCACCAGCGCGGGCGAAGTGGCCGTGCTGATCGACGCCGCCGCCAGCGCCCGGCCGGGGGTGCAGCGCGTGACCTTCCGGGTGAACGACACGGGCATGGGCATGAGCCGCGACGTCCTCGACCGGGTGTTCGAGGCCTTTGCCCAGGGCCATGCGCCGCTCGACCCCCGAGCCGCCGGTGGCACGGGCCTTGGCCTTGCCATCTGCCGCAGACTTACCCTGCTGCTCGGCGGCGACCTGACGGTGGAGAGTGAGCCGGGGGTGGGATCGTCCTTTGCGCTGACGCTGGACCTGGCGGAGGGCGACATTGCCCAGGCGCTGGCCGGCCACGGCGCGGACGAGGTGGAGAGCGCTGATTTTCCCGGCTTCCGGGTGTTGCTGGTGGAGGACCACGAGGTGAGCCGACTGGTGGCGCGCGGCTATCTCGAACGCATGGGCATCGCGGTCAGCGAGGCGGACAGCGGCGTTGCCGCCCTGCAGCAGGCGGCAGCGGGCAGTTTCGACTGCATCCTCATGGATCTCGATCTGCCGGACCTCACGGGGGCAGAGGTTGCCCGGCAGGTCCGGCAATTGCCGCGCCATGGCACAACGCCCATCGTGGCGGTTTCCGCCCACCTTGCCGCCACCGCGACGCGCGAGGCCGAGGGTTTCGCCTTTGCCGCCATGCTGGCCAAGCCCGTGTCGCCCCGGCTTCTGGCGGAAACCCTGCGCGGGCTGACCCGGGATCAGACAGACCTCATCGGCGGTGAGGAGGAAAAGACTGTCACGGCGGCCCCGCGCCACGCCCTGGGGGGCCTGGAGCGCGACCGCGACGCCCTGGGGCCGGAGGCGGCCTGCGCCATCCTGCGCACCTATCTGGCCCAGCTTCCCGCCGATCTCGCCGCCCTGGATGAGAGCCTCGCTGCCGGGGATGTGGCGGCGATCCGCAAGCGGGCGCACCGCCTGCGCGGCGGGGCGGGGAACTTCGATCTCACCGGCCTGTGCGCGCTCACCCGGCGCATCGAGGCCGAAGCCGGCCGCAACGGCGCGGCCTTGCGCGAGGCCCTGAAGCAGGCGGGGGCTGCGGCGGTGCAGGAATTGCCCGCCGCCGCCAATAGCCTGGGGCTTGCCCTGTGATCAGGCCTTGCCCTCGGCCATGGCAATGAACATGTAGCCTTCGCCATGGACGGTGGTGATGGTGGCGGGGGGCGGGGAGGCCTGGGCCAGCTTGCGCCGCAGCCTGCCCACCAGCACATCGACGGTGCGGTCGTCGGCGTTCCATTCACGGTGGCTAATGGCCTGCATCAGCCGGGTGCGTGACAGGACCATGCCGGAGGCCTGGGCGAAATGACGGAGAAGATCGAATTCCGACTTGGTGAGAGTGACCTCCGCGCCGCTGGCGTCCATGACGCGCCGCGCCTCCATGTCCAGGGTCCAGCCGCCGAGCTTCACCGGCCGGGCCGCCTGACTGCCCGCCGCCCGGCCTTCCGCCACCCGGCGCAGCAGGTTCTTGACGCGCGCCGCCAGTTCGCGCGGGTCGAAGGGCTTGGTGATGTAATCGTCCGCCCCCAGTTCCAGCCCGACAATGCGGTCCACATGGTCGGTGCGGGCGGTGAGCAGGATGATGCCCACGTCGGAGCGGGCCCGCTGCTCGCGGGTGATTTCCAGCCCGTCCTTGCCCTCGAGATTGATGTCCACGATGAGCAGGTCGGCCGGGTTCCTGGCCATGATGTCCTCGGCCTGGGCGGCATCCGCCGCCTCGCTCACCCGGTAGAGCTGCTGGCGCAGGTAGGAGACAAGCCGCATGCGGGTCACCGCATGGTCCTCGATCACCACGATGTGGGGAGTCAGGGTCATCTCCCGCCTCGTTTACAAATTTTCACAACTTCCCACAAGCGGTTTACAAGCCCGTGAGACCTGTTCACATCGCCGCCCTAGCCTGCGGGCGTCATGGCAACACAGGAGACACACATGGACCGCTTCGAGCTTTCCCGCCGCAATTTCGTCAAAGGTGGCGTTGCGGCTGTTCTGGCGTCCCGTTTCGCAGGCAGCACGGCGCTTGCATCGGTTGACCCCAATTCCCATTCCAACCGGATTTTCCACGCCAGCCACTATGGCCCCTTCGAGGCCATCGTGAAGGACGGCAAGTTCGTCGGTGTTCAGCCCATGTTCGAACTGGATGCGCGCCCGACCGAGATGCTGATGTACGGCATGCTCGACCGCACCTACGACAAGAGCCGCATTCTCTATCCCATGGTGCGCAAGTCCTACCTCGAGAACTGGGACAAGGAAGACCGCAAGGTCGAGCTGCGCGGCAAGGAGCCCTTCGTCCGCGTTGACTGGGACACCGCGCTGCGGCTTACCGCCAAGGCCATCGTCGATACGGTGGCGAAATATGGCAATGAAGCCCTGTTCTCGTCGTCCTATGGCGGCTGGTCACACGCCGGCATCATGAAGCCCAACGTGCTGCAGGGCCGCTTCTTCAACCTGTTCGGCGGTTCCTCCATGACCATCGCCGACTATTCGGCGGGTGCCTCGCAGGTGTCGCTGCCCTTCATCATCGGCGACATGGAAGTCTATTCGCCGCAGACCGCCTGGCAGGTGATCCGCGACAACACCGAAGTCTTCGTGCTCGTCGGCTGCGATCCCATCAAGAACAACCGCATCGACTACATGGTGGGCGACCACCAGATGTCGGCCAAGTGGGAGGAGATCCGCGACGCGGGCGTGAAGTTCATCTCCATCAACCCGCAATATACCGGCACCGACGAGGCGCTGGGCTCGGAATGGATCCGCATCGTTCCCAATACGGACGTGGCCCTGTTCCTGGCCATGAGCCACGAGGTGATCAAGGCCGGCAAGATCGACAAGGCCTTCCTGGAGAAATACACCGTCGGTTCGGACAAGGTCATCGACCACATCATGGGCAAGGACGGCACCGAGCCCAAGACCCCGGAATGGGCGTCCAGGTATACGGGCATCCCGGCGGCCAAGATCACCGAGCTTGCCCTGCTGCTCGCCGACAAGAAGACCGAGATCGCCGGCGCCTGGTCGCTGCAACGCGCCCACCACGGCGAGATGACCCATTGGGCCATCGTCAACTTCGCCGCCCTGACCGGCAAGATCGGCCTGCCCGGGCAGGGTGTCGGCTTCTCGTGGCATTACGGCAACGGCGGCCTGCCGCAGTCCGGCAAGGCTGGCCCCTCCGGCTTGTCGCAGGGCCGCAACCTGGTGAAGGGCTTCTGCCCGGCCTCGCGCATCAGCGACATGCTGCTCAACCCGGGCGGCGAATTCACCCGCAACGGCAAGACCTACAAGTATCCGGCCGCCAAGCTGCTCTACAACTCCGGCAACAACTTCATGTCGCATCAGCAGAACACCAACGAGCTGATCGGCGCCCTCAAGGTGCTGGAACATGTGATCTGCCAGGACGCCTGGTGGACCGCCTCGACCCGCTGGGCCGACATCGTCCTGCCCTCCACCTGCACGGTGGAGCGCGACGATATCTCCTCCGGCGGCAGCTACTCCGGCAACGTCATCTACGCCATGAAGAAGGTGATCGATCCGGTGGGCGAGAGCCTGGACGACTATGAGATCTTCCGCCGCCTGTCGGCGCTGATGGGCCTCGAAATCCAGTTCACCGAAGGCCAGGACGCCATGTACCACATCGAATTTGCCTACGGCAAATCCGCTGCCAAGGACATCATGCCCTTCGCCGACTTCTGGAAGAAGGGCTACGTCGTGCTCGACACGCCGAAGGAGGCCAACCAGTGGGTGCGGCATGGCGCCTTCCGCGACGACCCGGAAAAGAACCCGCTGCACACCAAATCCGGCAAGATCGAGATGTTCTGCCAGACCATCGCCGACATGAAGATCGAGGACTGCCCCGGCATGCCCATGTTCATGGAAGCGGCGGAATACCTCGGCAACGCCAAGGAAGGCCAGGTGCATGTGGTGAGCCCGCATCCGTGGTTCCGCATCCATTCGCAGATGGCCAACTCCGAACGGCTGCGTGACCTCTACTACGTGCAGGGCCGTGAGCCGATCCGCATCAGCGCTGAAGACGCGGCCAGGAACGGCATCGCCGATGGCGACCTCGTCGAACTCAGCAATGACCGGGGCGCGCTCATCGCCGGTGCGGTGGTGTCCGACAAGATCATGCCCGGCGTGGTGTCGATCTATGAGGGCGCCTGGCCGAACCCGGACAGCAAGGGCCGCTGCAACAACGGCCTCATCAACTTCATCACCTCGAGCCGCAGGTCGAGCGGGCTGACGCAAGCCACCACCGCCAACACCTGTGTCGCGAGCCTGAAGAAGTGCACCGACGCCGAAGGCCCGAGCACTGCCTATGAACCGCCGAAGATCGAGGAAGGTGTGGCGTTCACGCCCATCGAGGAAGCGGTCATTGGCCTCGACCGGCTGACCGCCATCATCGAGAAGCAGCAGGCCGCCATGGACCCCGCCGAGCATCTGTTCTACCAGCGCTGCACGGTCTGCCATGGTCCGCGTGATCCGGCCGCCTACACCAAGCTGCAGTGGAAGGGCATCACCGAAGTGATGTTCCAGCGCGCTGGGCTTGATGACAAGGAACGCACGATGGTTCTCGACTTCCTGGAAAAGAACGCGGCTGACGCCAATTGACGCCACCTGGCGGGGATGGGCTTCCCATCCCCGCCCCCTGCCACAGGAGAGGCCCCGTGACCGTCCATCGCACCACACTGTGGAAAGCGCCAGGCAAGGGCGACCCCATCATGCTGCCCTTGCCAGATGCCGGGACCACCGCCCCGCTGGTCGATGGCCTTGGCCGGCGCATCAGCTACCTCCGGCTTTCGGTCACCGACCGCTGCAATTTCCGCTGCAGCTATTGCATGGCGGAAGATCCCGATTTCCTGGCGCACAGCGACCTCCTGACGCTGGAGGAACTGGCGCGGCTTTCCGACCTGTTCATGGCGCGCGGCGTCCGCCGCATCCGGCTGACCGGCGGCGAACCGCTGGTGCGCAGGAATGTGCTGACGCTCATCTCCCTCCTCGGGGATGCGGTGGGGCAAGGCCGGCTGGATGAGGTGACGCTCACCACCAACGGCAGCCTGCTTTCCCGCTTTGCCCCGGCGCTGGCGAAGGCCGGGGTGCGGCGGATCAACGTCTCCCTCGACAGCATGCGGCCCGAGGTGTTCCGGGCGATCAGCCCGCGCGGGCGGCTGGAGGACGTATTGGCGGGCATCACAGCCGCCCGGCAGGCTGGCCTGTCGGTCAAGCTCAACACGGTTTTGCAGAAGGGCGTCAACGACGCGGAGGTGCCGGACCTCATGGCCTGGGCCCATGATCGCGGCATGGACATGACGCTCATCGAGGTCATGCCGGTGGGGCGCATCGGGGTTGACCGCGCGGCCCAGCATCTGTCGCTGGCGGCCTTTGAACAGCACTTGGCGCAGCGTTTCACCCTGATTCCGTCCCGCCATCGCAGCGGCGGCCCGGCGCGCTATGTGACGGTGGCCGAAACCGGGGGCAGGCTGGGTTTTATCACGCCCTTGAGCCACAGTTTCTGCGAGGGCTGCAACCGGGTGCGCCTGTCCTGCACCGGCACGCTCTATACCTGCCTCGGCCACGAGGGCGCGGTGGAATTGCGCGGCGCGCTGCGTGGCTCGGAGGGCAATGCGGCGGTGGCGGCATTGATTGACGGCGCGGTGGCGGCCAAGCCCCGGGGCCATGATTTCGTCATCGGCCGCAGCGATGCCTTCGCCGCCGTGGGCCGGGGCATGAATGTCACGGGCGGCTGAGCCGCAAGCAGCGGAACCCACGGCGCCCCTGGAGCGGGAGTGGCTGTGATGGCTCAAGGCCACCGCTCCACCTCCATTGATGGATTGATGGCGCGCTCCTTGTCTGACTTTTGATGAGTCCGGCAAAAGTCAGGTTGCTTGCGGTCGCCGGGAAGAAGCGCGAGACTGTTCAGGAGAGTGGATGGTGGAGCCAGGCGGAATCGAACCGCCGACCTCTTGAATGCCATTCAAGCGCTCTCCCAACTGAGCTATGACCCCACGTCATTTCCAACCACAAGGGTATTGGGATGGTTCCTTCGGGGCGCTGCCCCGGCGGAAGCGGGCGGAACCTAGTTCCGCCCGGTTCAACAATCAAGCAAAACTTTCAGGCCCGGCCAAACCGGCCAAAGGACACGCAAGGAGCCTCAGTTCTCCTCCTCGCCTTCCTTGCCGCCGGAGCCGCCATCGATGAGGCCCGACATGTTGTCGCCCTCCTCTTCCTCTTCGACGAGGAAGGTGTCGTCGTCCTCTTCGCCGCCCTCGCCGTCCTCGATTTCCACATCCTCGATGCCGGCGGTCTCGTCGTCCTCGTCCTTGCCGTCCTCCTCGACGTCCTCGAGGCTGACCAGTTCGACATCACCCGTATCCGCCTCATCCACCTCCTCGACCACGCGGGCCTTGGGCGCGGGCGCGGGCGCGGCGCCCGGATAATCGCCCTTGGAGGGCAGGATGGCAGCAGCGGTAAAGCTCACGCCGCACTTGGGGCAGGTGATAGGATTCTTGAGCAGGTCATAGAAGCGCGCCGCACAGGAGGGGCAGGTGCGCTTGGTTCCGAGTTCAGCCTTGACCACGGGGCGTCCTTTCGACGGATGGGGTTGATTGGGCGCTCCCATGCCATGGCTCATGGCGATTGTCAAAACCCCGCCGCGCCGCTGGGCACCAACCCCCGCAAGGGCAGATGACAGGCTGCGGCAAGGCGTGTATTGGCTGGCACCATGAGCCACCATGCCACCACCCCTTCCCCCCTTTCGTCGCGCAAGGCGAGCGGCCTGAAGGGCCGCATCCGGGTGCCGGGCGACAAGTCCATGTCGCACCGGGCGCTGATGCTCGGCGCGGTGGCGGTGGGTGAGACCACCATCACCGGCCTGCTGGAGGCGGAGGACGTGCTCCACACCGCCCGGGCCATGGCGGCGCTGGGGGCGCGGGTGGACCGGGACGGCGATGGCCGGTGGCGGGTTTCGGGGGTGGGGGTCGGCGGCCTGCACAGCCCGGACGAGCCGCTGGATTTCGGCAATTCCGGCACCAGCGTCCGGCTTGCCATGGGCCTCATGGCCACCACTCCCGTCACCGCGCTGCTGATCGGCGATGCCTCACTGTCGCGGCGGCCCATGGGCCGGGTGATGACGCCGCTGGAACTTTTCGGTGCCCGCTTTGACGCCTCGGATGGCGGGCGCCTGCCGCTCACGCTGCATGGCGCGCGTGACGCGGTGCCCGTGACCTATGTGACACCCGTGGCCTCGGCCCAAGTGAAATCGGCGGTGCTGCTGGCGGGCCTCAATGCGCCGGGCACCACCACGGTCATTGAAAAGGTTGCAACCCGCGATCACACCGAGAGGATGCTTGCGGCCTTTGGCGCAGACCTCACCGTCGCGGTGCGCGCCGATGGCCAGCACATCAGCATCACCGGCGAGCGGGAACTCACCGCCCAGCCCATCGATGTGCCGGGCGATCCCTCCTCCGCCGCCTTCCCGCTGGTGGCGGCACTCATCAGCGAGGGGTCCGAGGTGGTGGTGGAAAACATCATGCTGAACCCCACCCGCACCGGACTTTTCCTGACCCTGAAGGAGATGGGGGCCGACCTCAGCATCGAAAACCGCCGGATGTCCGGCGGCGAGGAGGTGGGCGACATCCGCGCCCGCTTCTCGCATCTGCGCGGCATCAGGGTTCCGGCGGCGCGCAGCGCCTCCATGATCGACGAATATCCCATCCTGGCGGTGGCCGCCGCCTTCGCCGAGGGCTCGACCCGCATGGAGGGCCTGGAGGAACTGCGGGTCAAGGAAAGCGACCGGCTGGCCGCCGTCATGGACGGCTTGCAGGTGAACGGCGTGCCCTGCACGGCGGGGCCGGACTGGCTGGAGGTTCATGGCGGCGGCGCGCCGGGGGGCGGCCAGGTGGCCACCCACATGGACCACCGCATCGCCATGTCCTTCCTCATCATGGGGCTGGCGGCGCGCTTTGCCACGGCGGTGGACGATGGCCGCTTCATCGCCACCTCCTTTCCCGGCTTCCTGGAATTGATGAATGGCCTTGGCGGCCACATGGGGCCGGACCGGGCCAAGGTGACGTCATGATCGTAACCGTCGACGGGCCCGCCGCCGCGGGCAAGGGCACACTGGCCCGCGCCCTGGCCGAGCGCCTGGGCTTTCATTTCCTCGACACGGGCTCGCTCTACCGCCGGGTGGGGCTGTTCATGGTGCAGGCCGGCAAGGACCCCGGCCATGAGGAAACGGCGGCCCTGGCCGCCGCCGATCCGCGGATCATGGATTTTGCCGACGAGGACCTGCGCACCGAGGCCGTGGCGTCGGCCGCCTCGCAGGTTTCGGTCCATCCCAGGGTCCGGGCCAGTCTCCTGGCCTTCCAGCGCACTTTCGCCGCGCAGGAACCCGGCGCGGTGCTGGACGGGCGGGACGCCGGCACCGTCATCTGTCCCGGGGCGGCGGTGAAGTTCTTCGTCATCGCCACCGCCGAAGAACGCGCCCGCCGCCGCTATGTGGAACTGCGCGCCGCCGGCAAGGACGCCAGTTACGACGAGGTTCTGGCCGATCTTCAGGCCCGCGACGCGCGCGACCAGGCCCGGACGGCGGCCCCGCTCAAGCCCGCCGAGGACGCGGTGATCCTGGACACCACGACACTGCACCCCAACGAGGTTCTGGCCATGGCGCTGGCCCTCATCTACCTGCGCCGGGACCCGCAAGAGTCCTGATCCTTTCCCGGTGGACTCGCCCCACCCTTTGGGCTATAGCGGCCGGGCTTCGAGGACGGGGTTTGACCCCGTTTGAACCGGAGGCGTGGCCTGCCACCCTCCAGACAGTCCGGCCCCTCCCCCGTCCGCCTCGAAGGACGGAATCCGTGAGCGGTCTGACGCCCTCAACCCCGGTCAGAGGTTGGCTTCACGCCCCCTGACAGCACCGGCAGCTTTTCGCGGGACCAAGCTTCCCGCCCCAGTGCCGGCCCAACCACTCAAGGACAAGTCTCCATGGCGAAATCCGCCGTTTCCATGAATCCCACCCGTGATGATTTCGAGGCCATGCTGGCCGAGAGCTATTCCGACAACCCCGTCAATGAAGGTGCCGTGGTCAAGGGCCGCGTGGTTGCCGTCGAGAATGATTTCGTCATCATCGACGTGGGCCTGAAGATGGAGGGCCGTGTCGCTCTCAAGGAATTCTCCACCCCCGGCAAGGACCCCGCCATCAAGACCGGCGACACGGTGGAAGTCTATCTCGAACGCATCGAGAATGCCCTCGGCGAAGCCGTGCTGTCGCGCGACAAGGCGCGCCGCGAGGAGGCCTGGACCCGCCTCGAGGAAATGTCCAACAAGAACGAGCGCGTCGAGGGCGTGATCTTCGGCCGCGTCAAGGGCGGCTTCACCGTGGACCTCGGCGGTGCCGTGGCCTTCCTGCCCGGCTCGCAGGTGGACGTGCGTCCGATCCGCGACGTCGGCCCCCTCATGCATGTGTCGCAGCCCTTCCAGATCCTCAAGATGGACCGCCGCCGCGGCAACATCGTGGTGTCGCGCCGCGCCATCATGGAAGAGACCCGCGCCGAACAGCGCTCGGAACTGGTGCAGAATCTCGCCGAGGGCCAGGTGGTCGACGGCGTGGTCAAGAACATCACCGACTACGGCGCCTTCGTGGACCTGGGCGGCATCGACGGCCTGCTGCATGTCACCGACATTGCCTGGAAGCGCGTCAACCATCCGTCCGACGTGTTGGCCGTGGGCCAGACCGTCAAGGTGCAGATCATCCGCATCAATCCGGAAACCCAGCGCATCTCGCTCGGCATGAAGCAGCTGGAGAAGGATCCGTGGGAACTGGTGGCGGGCAAGTATCCGGTCGGCTCCAAGGTGCGTGGCCGGGTCACCAACATCACCGACTACGGTGCCTTCATCGAGCTGGAAGACGGCATCGAAGGCCTGGTGCATGTGTCCGAAATGTCGTGGACCAAGAAGAACGTGCATCCCGGCAAGATCCTCTCGACCTCCGAGGAAGTGGACGTGCAGGTGCTCGAGATCGATTCGGCCAAGCGCCGCATCTCGCTCGGCCTCAAGCAGGTGCAGAACAACCCGTGGGAGACCTTCTCGTCCAAGTATCCCAACGGCACGGTGGTTGAAGGCGAGATTAAGAACATCACCGAGTTCGGCCTGTTCATCGGCCTCGACGGCGATGTGGACGGCATGGTCCATCTCTCCGACATCGACTGGAAGCGCCCCGGCGAAGACGCCATCAAGGACTTCAAGAAGGGCGATCACGTCAAGGCCGTGGTGCTCGACGTCGACCAGGAGAAGGAGCGCATCTCACTCGGCATCAAGCAGCTTTCCGGCGATCCCATCCGCTCGGTGGGCAGCATGAAGAAGGGCGACACCGTCACCTGCGAAGTGGTGAAGGTGGAGGATGCCGGTCTCGAGGTGAAGATCGCAGGCTCCGACATGGTGGCCTACATCAAGCGCGGCGACCTGGCCCGCGACCGGGCCGAACAGCGCACCGAACGCTTCGCCGTGGGCGAGAAGTTCGACGCCAAGGTGACCGTGTTCGATCCCAAGGCGCGCAAGATCAACGTGTCCATCAAGGCTCTGGAAATTGCCGATGAGCGCGAGGCGGTGGCCCAGTATGGCTCCTCCGACTCAGGCGCTTCCCTGGGCGACATCCTGCAGGCGGCGCTGAAGAAGAAGGATGCCGAAGGCAAGGAGTAAGCATTGGGAAACGGGCCGGACTCCGGGTGAGTCCGGCCCGCTTTCGATGAACGCCAACGGGGGTCCGGCCATGGCCACATCCGACGTGGAAGAGATTGTCGAACGCCGGCGCCTCAGGCGCCGTTTGTCTTTGTGGCGGGGGCTGGCGGTGCTCGCTGCCGCGCTGGCGCTCCTTGCCCTGTTCTGGCAGGGCGGCACTCTGGAGCACTACCGCCCGCATGTGGCGCGGCTGGCCATCTCCGGCCTGATCACCGGCGACCAGAAAACCCTCGACCTCATCGACGAGATCAGAAAATCCAAGACCGCCTCGGCGCTGATGGTGCGCATCGACAGTCCCGGCGGCACCACTTCCGGTTCCGAGGCGCTCTATCTGAAACTCCGCGAGGTGGCGGAGAAGAAGCCCGTGGTGGCGGTCATGGACACTGTGGCGGCCTCGGGCGGCTATATCACCGCCATTGCCGCCGACCATATCGTGGCGCGCGGCAACACCATCACCGGCTCCATTGGCGTCATCTTCTCCTACCCCGAGTTTTCCGAACTCATGGGCAAGGTGGGGGTGAAGATGGAGGAGATCAAATCCGCCCCGCTCAAAGCCGAACCCACGCCCTACAAGCCCCTGACCCCGGAGGTGCGGGCGGTGACCGACCTGATGGTGAAGGATAGCTTCGCCTGGTTCAAGGGACTGGTGGCGGAGCGCCGCAAGCTCGACGCCGCCACGGTGGACCGCCTGGCCGATGGCCGGGTCTATACCGGGCGGCAGGCGCTGACCGAGAAGCTCATCGACGCGGTGGGCGGCGAGGCCGAGGCCCGCGCCTGGCTGGACAAGACCCGGGACGTGGCCGCAACCCTGCCCGCGGTGGACTGGACGGTGCCATCCGCCGATGCCGGCGGCCTGGGCTTCTCGCTGGCCAATGGCGCGGTGAAGGCGCTGGGCCTTGGCGGCTGGGCTGATGCAGCACGCCGGGTTCAGCTTGACGGGCTTCTGGTAGTTTGGCACCCTTGACACAATCCCATTCCGGGCCTTGAGGACGCATCATGATCAAATCCGAACTGGTGCAGAAGATCGCCGACAAGAACCCCCATCTCTATCACCGCGACGTGGAGCGCATCGTCAACCGCATCCTTGATGCCGTGACGCTGGCCCTGAAGGACGGCGACCGGGTGGAACTGCGGGGCTTCGGCGCCTTCTCGGTGAAGGAGCGCGATGCCCGCCTCGGGCGCAACCCGCGCACCGGCGATGCGGTTGACGTGACGCCGAAGCGGGTGCCCTTTTTCAAGACGGGCAAGGAATTGCGCGCCCGCCTGAACGACAAGGATTGACCCTGTGCCCAGGATTGTGCGCTGGCTTGTCGGCCTGCCCATTGCGCTCATCGGCATTGGCTTTGCGGTGGCCAACCGGCGCTGGACCACGCTTTCCCTCGATCCCTTCGCGCAGGAGGCGCCGTCGGTCGCGCTCGACATGCCGCTGTGGCTTCTCATGTTCCTCGGCATCTTCATCGGCATGCTGCTGGGCGGGCTGGCGGCCTGGTGGGGCCAGGGCAAGTGGCGCAAGCTGGCCCGCGAGTCGCGCAGCGAAATCGCCCGGCTGCAGGATGAACTGACGCTCTTGCGCCACGAGCGCAAACCCGCTGACAGCGAGAATCGCACCATCGTCACCTTCGGGGATGACGCCGCGTGAAGATTTTTTCGGCGGCGGATGTGGCCCGTCTGACGCCCTATGCCGGGCTGGTCGAGGCCCTGCGCGAGGGTTTTGCCGGGCATGTGACCGTGCCGCTGCGCCACCATCACCAGACCTCCGACAGTTCGACCCTGCTGCTCATGCCCGCCTGGACGGAGAAATGGCTCGGCCTCAAGACGCTGACGCTGAATGCGGCCAATCCGCCACGGGGCCTGCCCACGGTCATCGCCTCCTATCTCCTCATCGACAATGACACGGGCCAGCCCGCCGCCATCATGGACGGCACGGAACTGACGGGGCGGCGCACCGCCTGTGCCTCAGCCCTCGCCGCCGATTACCTCGCGCGCAGGGATGCCGCCTCGCTGCTGCTCATCGGGGCGGGATCGCTGGCGCCACACTTTGCCCGGGCCATGGCGGCGGTGCGGCCGATCAGGAAAATCCGCATTCACAACCGCACGCGGGAGAAGGCCGTGGCCCTGGCCGCGGACCTGGCGCGCGAGGGAATTGACGCCGCCGTGGCCGATGACCTGCCCGCCGCCTGCGGTGAGGCCGACATCATCTCCTGCATCACCAGCGGCCATGCCATCGTGCTCCAGGGCGCCTGGCTCAGGCCCGGCACCCATGTGGACCTGGTGGGGGCCTATCGCCCCGACATGCGCGAGACCGATGCCGAGGTAGTGGCCCGGGCCGACTGCTGGGTTGACGTGCATGAGACGGCAAGCCACGAGGCGGGCGATCTTCTTCAGGCTGCCGCCGAAGGCCGCTACGACATGGCCAGGGTCAGGGGCGATCTCTCGGATCTGGTGACGGGGGGGAACCCGGGCCGCGAGCGTGCCGACCAGATCACCCTGTTCAAGTCCTGCGGGGCGGCTCTGGAAGACCTCGCCGCCGCCGTCATGGTGCATTTGCGCGGGGCCTGATTTGGGGCTAAGCCCAGCCCCATGACGAAGCCCCTCCCCAGCCGCAATCCCGTCTGCGTGGCGCTGGACACGCCCGATGTCGCCCGCGCCAGGGCGCTGGCCCGGGCGCTCAGGCCCCATGTGGGCTTCATGAAGCTGGGCATGGAGTTTTTCTATGCGGCGGGCACGGCAGGCTACGAGGCGGTGGCGGCGGAGGGCCTGCCCCTCTTCCTCGACCTCAAGCTGCACGACATTCCCCACACCGTGGCGCAGGGCCTGTCCTCGCTCATGCGCCTCTCCCCCGCACCCGCCATCCTGAATGTCCATGCCCAGGGCGGCCTGGAGATGATGCGTCAGGCGCGGGCTGCGGTGGGGGGCAAGACCAAGCTCATCGCCGTCACCATCCTCACCAGCCTCAGCACCGACGACATTCACCAGACCGGCCTGGATGCGGCGCGCGACACCGCCGCCCATGCCCAGTCCCTCGCCCTGCTGGCCCAACGCGCCGGACTGGATGGCGTGGTGTGCAGCCCGCATGATCTCATGGGCATCCGGGCGGCCTGCGGGCGGGATTTCCTCACCGTGGTGCCGGGCATCCGGCCGGAACAGGCCGAGGCCCACGACCAGAAGCGCATTGCCACGCCGCAGGCCGCGCTGGCCGCCGGGGCCGACATTCTGGTCATTGGCCGGGCCATCACCGGGGCAACCGACCCCGCCGCCGCCGCCGCCCGCATCCAGGCGGACCTGGCATGACCGCGGTCAAGATCTGTGGCCTCTCCACCCCTGAAACCATGGCGGCGGCACTGGACGCCGGGGCCGACATGGTGGGCCTCGTGTTCTATCCCAGAAGCCCGCGCCATGTGACGCTGGATCAGGCGGCCCGGCTTGCCGGACAGGCGCGGGGGCGGGCCAGCATCGTGGCGCTCACCGTCGATGCCAGCGACGAGGACCTCCGGGCCATCACCACAGCGGTTGAACCCGACTTCATTCAGGCCCATGGCGCGGAAACACCGGCGCGCGTCGCCGCCATCCATGACCTGACCGGCCTTCCGGTCATCAAGGCCATCAAGGTCCATGACGCAGCCGACGTGGCGCAGGCGGCGGCCTTCAGCGCGGCGGCCTTTCTCATCCTCTATGACGCCAAGGCCCCGGAGACGCTGACGGGGGCGCTGCCCGGCGGCAATGGCCTCGCCTTTGACTGGAACCTCCTGGGGCACGGCCACTCCCTGCGCCGTTTCATGCTCTCCGGCGGCTTGACGCCCAGCAACGTGGTCAAGGCCATCCGGGCCACCGAGGCGCCCATCGTCGACGTGTCATCGGGGGTGGAAAGCGCGCCCGGCATCAAAGACGTGGCCCTCATCCGGAAATTCATTGAGCAGGTCCAGCGCGAGGGCTAAAACCGTCGCTCCACCCGACGAGGCCCCATGACCGACAGCCTGATCCCGCCCAATTCCTATCGCACCGGACCCGACGAGAAGGGCCTCTTCGGCATCTATGGCGGCCGCTTCGTGGCCGAGACGCTGATGCCGCTCATTCTTGAACTTGAGGGGGCCTATCGCGCCGCCAAGGCCGACCCTGCCTTCCAGGCCGAGATGGATTTCTTCCTTGAGCATTATGTGGGTCGGCCCTCGCCGCTTTATTATGCCGAGCGCCTGTCGGAACATCTGGGGGGCGCGCGCATCTACCTCAAGCGCGAGGATCTGAACCACACCGGCGCGCACAAGATCAACAATGTGCTGGGCCAGATTCTTCTGGCCCGCCGCATGGGCAAGACCCGGATCATCGCCGAGACGGGGGCGGGACAACATGGCGTGGCGACCGCCACGGCCTGCGCCCGCTTCGGCCTCAAGTGCGTGGTCTACATGGGCGAGGTCGACATCGAGCGCCAGAAGCCCAATGTCTTCCGCATGAAATTGCTGGGGGCCGAGGTGGTGCCCGCCAGGTCCGGCTCGCGCACCCTGAAGGACGCGCTGAACGAGGCGTTGCGCGACTGGGTGGCCAATGTGGAAGACACCTTCTATTGCATCGGCACGGTGGCGGGGCCGGCGCCCTATCCCGAAATGGTGCGCGACTTCCAGTGCATCATCGGCCAGGAGACGCGCCGCCAGATGCTGAAGCAGGAAGGCCGCCTGCCCGATTCGCTGATCGCGGCCATCGGCGGCGGCTCCAACGCCATCGGGCTGTTCCATCCCTTCCTCGATGACAAGGACATCGAAATCCATGGCGTCGAGGCGGCGGGCCTCGGCCTCAAGACGAAGACCAAGCATGCCGCCTCGATCACCGGCGGCAGGCCGGGCGTGCTCCATGGCAACCGCACCTATCTGCTCATGGATGACGACGGCCAGATCATCGAGGGCCACTCCATTTCGGCGGGCCTGGATTATCCCGGCATCGGCCCGGAACACGCCTGGCTCAACGACATTGGCCGGGTGAAATATGTGTCCGCCACCGACAAAGAAGCGCTGAAGGCGTTTCAGCTGCTGTGCCAGCTTGAGGGCATCATTCCGGCGCTGGAACCATCGCATGCCTTGGCCCATGCCATGAAGCTGGCGCCCAAAAAGCCGAAGGATCACCTCATGGTGGTCAATCTTTCCGGCCGGGGCGACAAGGACATTTTCACCGTGGCCGACATTCTGGGGGTGAAGCTGTGAGCCGCATCGAAGCCCGCTTTGCCGCGCTGAAGCAGGAAGGCCGCGCCGCCCTCGTCACCTTCATCATGGCGGGCGCCCCCGCCCCCGCCACGGCGCTGAAAATCCTGAAGGGCCTGCCCAGGGCCGGGGCCGATGTCATCGAGATCGGCATGCCCTTCACCGACCCCATGGCCGATGGTCCGGCCATTCAGGCGGCGGGCTTGCGCGCGCTCCACGCCGGACAGACGCTGAAGAAGACCCTGAAACTGGTGCAGGACTTCCGCGCTGGTGATAAAGACACGCCCATCGTGCTCATGGGCTATTACAATCCCATCTATGTCCATGGCGTCGAGAAATTCCTGACGGATGCGAAGGCCGCGGGCGTTGACGGCCTCATCGTGGTGGACCTGCCGCCGGAGGAGGATGACGAACTGTGCCTGCCGGCCATGGCGGCGGGCATCAACTTCATCCGCCTGGCCACGCCGACCACCGACGACGCGCGCGCCACGGCGGTGTTCCGCAACACCTCGGGCTTCGTCTATTATGTCTCGGTGCTCGGCATCACCGGCACCAAGGCACCGGACCTGAAGGACGTGGCGCGCAAGGTGCGCCGCCTGAAGGCCCATACGGCGCTGCCAATCGCGGTGGGCTTTGGCGTCAAGACGGCGGACCAGGCGCGAACCATCGCCAGGGTGGCCGAAGGCGTGGTGGTGGGGTCGGCGCTGGTGTCGGCCGTGGCCGCGACATTGACCAAACAGGGCAAGGCCACGGCGAAAACGGCAGCAGCGGTGCACAGGGTGGTGGCCGACATTGCCCGCGGTGTGAGGGAGTGAAAGCGTGAACTGGCTCAAGAATTTCGTCCGTCCCAAGATCAAGGCCATTCTCGGCACGGTGCGGCGCGACACCCCGGAGAACATGTGGATCAAGGATCCCGATTCCGGCCAGATGGTGTTCTACCGCGACCTTGAGGCCAATCTCTTCGTCTTCCCCGGCTCCGGCCATCATCACCGCATGCCGTCCAGGGACCGCCTCGTTGCCATGTTCGACGGCGGGCATTATGAGCCCATCGCCTTCCCGCAGGTCGCCGCTGATCCGCTGAAATTCCGCGACGAGCGCAAATATGCCGACCGCCTCAAGGAAGCGCGCGCCAAGACGGGCGTGGACGACTGCGTGCAGGCGGGCCTCGGCACCGTCGACGGCACAAGGATGGTGATTGCGGTGCAGGACATGGGCTTCATCGCCGGCTCGCTGGGCACGGCGGCGGGCGAGGCCATCATCACCGCCATGCGGGCCGCCGTCACCCACAAGTGCCCCTTCGTCATCTTCGTGGCGTCCGGCGGCGCGCGCATGCAGGAGGGCATCCTGTCGCTCATGCAGATGCCGCGCACCACCGTCATGGTGCAGGAACTGCGGGCCCACAAGCTGCCCTATATCGTGGTCCTCACCAATCCCACCACCGGCGGGGTCACCGCCTCCTATGCCATGCTGGGCGACGTGCACATTGCCGAGCCCAAGGCGATCATCGGTTTTGCCGGGGCGCGGGTCATCGAGCAGACCATCCGCGAGAAATTGCCGCCCGGCTTCCAGCGCTCCGAGTTCTTGCAGGATCACGGCATGGTCGATCTGGTGGTCCAGCGCAAGGACATGAAGGAAACCGTGGGCCGCATCGCCCGCCTGCTGCTCAAGGCCCCGGCCGCCACGCCATCCCAGTCCCTTATTCCCGCCGCCAGCGTGTGATGCCATGGCGCGGAGCGACGCCATCCTGACGCGGCTTCTGTCGCTCCATCCCAAGATCATTGATCTCAGCCTCGAGCGCATGCAGGCGCTTCTGGCCAGGCTCGGCCACCCGGAACGCTCTCTGCCGCCGGTCATCCATGTGGCGGGCACCAATGGCAAGGGCTCCACCGTGACCATGACGCGCGCCATGATGGAGGCGGCGGGCCTCAAGGTGCATGTCTATACCTCGCCGCATCTGGTGCGCTTTCACGAGCGCATCCGGGTGGCGGGCGATCTCATTACCGACGAGGCCCTGTCGGCGCTGCTGGAGGAATGCGAGGCGGCCAACGCGGGCGCGCCCATGACCTTTTTCGAGATCACCACGGCGGCGGCCTTCCTGGCCTTCTCCCGCACGCCCGCCGACTATGTGATCCTTGAGGTGGGCCTGGGCGGCAGGCTGGATGCCACCAATGTCATCAGCCATCCTGCCTGCGCGGTCATCACCACCATCGACTATGACCATCAGCAGTATCTGGGCACCACCCTGGCCGCGATTGCCGGCGAGAAGGCCGGCATCCTGAAGCGCGGCACGCCCGCCGTCATCGGCGTGCAGCCGGACGAGGCGCGCACCACCATCGAGGAAGGCGCGGCAAGGCTCGGGGTTTCCCTTCACATCGCGCAGCAGGACTGGCAGGCCTATGAGCAGCATGGGCGTCTGGTGTTTCAGGACGAGAAGGGGCTTCTCGACCTGCCGCTGCCCGCGCTGCGCGGCCGCCACCAGATCGACAATGCGGGCACTGCCATCGCAACCCTCCGGGTGCTGAATGATGAGCGCCTGACCGAGGCTGCCATGGCGGCGGGCCTGAAGGCCGTCACCTGGCCCGCGCGCATGGAGCGGCTGGGCAAGGGAGCCCTGACCGCGCTGCTGCCGCCGGACTCCGAACTGTGGCTCGATGGCGGGCACAATCCCCAGGCCGGGCGCATTCTGGCGCGGGCCTTCGCCGAGTTGAACGAGAAGCACTCGAAGCCGCTGGTCCTTATCTGGGGCATGCTCAACAGCAAGGATGCGGGCAATTTCCTCGACCCCTTCCGCGACCTGGCCCAGCGCGTCATCTGCCTCACCATTCCCGATGAGGCCAATGCCATTCCAGCCCAGCAACTTGCCTCGCTGGCCCGCGACCGGGGCCTCAAGGCGGAAACGGCCCGCAGCCTCGCAGCGGCGCTGGCCCAGGCGGGCCGCGGCGCTCTGGCGCCCCGGGTGCTGATCTGCGGCTCGCTCTATCTGGCCGGGCATGTGCTGGCCGCCCAGACGGGCGAGGCCATGTCCGCCGTGTCCGGGGCGGCGCGGCGCTAGATGTGAGCTTTCAATAGGTTGTCCATCCGGGCGTTCCGTCGGAGACTGATGTTGCAAAACGACAGCAACCTCAGGAGAACCCGGATGAACATCCACAAGAATGCGCGAACGACGCCCCTTGGTCGAGAGGCAATTGTCAGGCGTGTGATGGGCGGGCAGAAGCCGGAGGCCGTCGCACGAGCCGCAGGCATCTGCCCTCGGACCGTGCGCAAATGGATGGCGCGGTTCGCGGCGGAAGGCGTGGCGGGTCTGGCGGACCGCTCCT
>CALMUW010000067.1 GCA_937872985.1 uncultured Alphaproteobacteria bacterium | reverse complement strand
AAGACGTCCTGGCGGCAAGGGCGGCGGGCTTGCCGGGGTCAACATCAAAACCGAGGGGGGGGAGGCCCGCCCTGGCCGCCGCCACCGCCAGCGGCAGGCCGACATAGCCCAGGCCGATGACGCCAACCCTGGCCGTTCGCGCGGTGACAAGTTTGAGAAGTGGGGAAGCAGACAACGAAGCCTCCTGGGGGGTCAGGTTTCGCGCCTCTTACCGGAATGTTGCCAAGCCTTCAACTGCACCGCGAGCAACCCTGCTACCCGCGCGGCAACGCCCTGCCTCATATGACTTCGGCAATGAAAGCCGCAATCCGTGCCGCCGCCGTGCCATCGCCATAGGGGTTGTGGGCCTTGGCCATGCGCTCATGAAGGCCACGATCATCAAGCAGGGATGATATGGCCGCGATGATCCGCGCCGCATCCGCCCCCACCAGCTTCACCGTGCCTGCCGCCACCGCTTCGGGCCGTTCGGTCACATCACGCATGACCAGAACCGGCTTGCCCAGCCCGGGGGCCTCCTCCTGCAGGCCGCCACTGTCGGTCAGGACGATGTGACACTGCTGCAGCAGGGCGACGAAGGGCAGGTAATCCTGCGGGCTGATGAGGTGAACCCGCCGGGTATCTCCCAGGGCGGCGCGCACCGGCCCGATGACATTGGGGTTGAGATGCACCGGATAGACAAAATGCAGATCGGGGTATTTTCGGGTAAGCGTGGCGATGGCATTGCAGATTTCCTTCATGCCCTGGCCAAAATTCTCACGCCGGTGGCCGGTGACCAGCACGAAGGGTTCCTGCCGCCAGGCAAAGCCCAGACACGCGTCGAGCGCGCCATGCACCGACAGCCTGAGGTCGCCGTCCCGCTCCAGCTTGCCCAGCACCCATTGCAGCGCATCGATGACGGTATTGCCGGTGACCGTGACGCGCGCCGCATCGACCCCTTCCTCCAAGAGGTTCTGGCGGGCCGCATTGGTGGGCGCAAAATGCCACCGCGCCAGCCGGCCCACCACCTGCCGGTTCATCTCTTCGGGATAGGGTGCGGCAAGGTCGTGGGTGCGCAAGCCCGCCTCCACGTGCCCCACCGGAATGCCGGCATAGAAAGCGGCCAAGGATGCCATCAGCGTGGTCGTGGTATCGCCGTGCACCAGAATGAGGTCCGGCTTCTCCTGTTCGAGGGCCGCCTTCATGCCGGTCAAAACCGCCGCCGACAGCTCGGTCAGCCCCTGTCCAGCCTTCATCAGGTTGAGGTCAATGTCCGGCGTGATGGCAAAGAGCGCCAGAACCTGATCCAGCATCTGGCGGTGCTGGGCCGTGGCGCAGACGCTGATCCGGTTGGCCGGATTGTGTTGGCGCAGCGCATAGTAGACTGGCGCCATCTTGATGGCCTCGGGCCTTGTGCCCATCACCAGCATGATGTGCCGACTCACGTTCTGCCCCCGCTTTGACCGTCACCATGTCCGCCGCGCAGGGCGGGATGCGCCAGTTCAAAGGCCCGGAGCGCGGCCAGTTGCTCCTGGAGATCAGGGGCCACGATGTGCGGCACCAGGCACCGGTTCACCGCCTGTGGCGTGGCAAAGGGTTCAATCATGTAACGGGTGCCATAGGCCTCCTGAAACAGCCGGAGCATGTCGTATTTGCTGACACCTTGGGCGAGGCCGATCTGCACCACCCGGCCCGCCCAGGAGTGTGCCGGATTATTGATGATGACCGATTCCACCTGACGGCACCATTCCAGCGTGGTGATGCCGTTCCACCGATGATTGGTATAGCCCCGCAGACTGGCCCCCTCCGGCTGGCTCAGGAACCAGCCCAGCAGACCCTTGGGCGGAGTGGCCACATGATCGGGCCCAATGATTGAAACCCGGAACACCGTGGCGTTGGCACGCCCCAGCAGGGCCACTTCGCCAAGCCGCTTGCTCCAGCCGTAGTCATCGGTGGCATCACAGGGATCATCCCAACGGTAGGGCGAGGCGGCATCGCCGGCAAAAACACAATCCGTAGACGGATGAACCAGGAACTGCCCAGGGGCCATGCGCTCGGCCAACATGAGCGGCAGCAGCGCATTGGCATCATGGAGATCCTGACGGCTGGCGGTTTTCTGCTTGATCCGACCGATGCAGTTGAGCACCAGGCCAGGGCCGGCCTTGGCAACACTCGCAAGGGCCGGGCACTGCGCCGTGAAATCCACCCGGTCATCGATGACCACAACCTCGTGCCGGGCCGCGAAATAGGCCTTGACCATCTGCCCCAGCATGCCGCGATGGCCAAGAATAATGATTTTCATGGCTGCCGGTCCTATTGATAGGCCTCCGTCTGGCCCATGGCATCAAGCAGGGCGCCGATTTCTCCGGCGTCGGTCAATTGCCGGGTGTTGGCCGACGTGTATTCGAAGCCGAAGGGATGATGACCAGAGCCGCGCCGCGCCGCATATTCAGCCGGCACGGCGTAGAATTCATCACTCTCCTCGGCCCTCTGGATTTCATATTCGTTGACCAGAACCTCGTCCATCTTCTCGCCGGGCCGCACACCCGTCACCGTGATGCGCTCGAAGTCGCCATCGCCATATTTCACCAGCATCGCCCTGGCGAGGTTCAAGACCGTGCAGGCCGGCGCCTTGCGCACGAAGATTTCGCCACCCCGGGCATGGGAAAAGGCATGCAGCACGAGACTCACCGACTGGTCGAGGTCATCAGGAAGCGCGTCATATTGGGGTCGGTGATGGTCAGCTTTTCCTTCCCGGCAATCTGGCGCAGGAACAGCGGAATGACCGAACCGCGCGAGCCCATGACATTGCCATACCGCACACAGCTATAGACCGGCCCACCGCTCAGGATGTTTTGCGACACGACGATCTTTTCCATCATCGCCTTGGAAAGGCCCATGGCGTTGATCGGCTTGACCGCCTTGTCGGTGCTGAGGGCCACCAGCGCGCGCACGCCGTTCTCACGGGCCGAAGCGCAGACATTCTGCGACCCCAGCACATTGGTCTTCACCGCTTCCAGGGGAAAGGTTTCGCACGAGGGCACCTGCTTCAGGGCAGCGGCATGAAACACGATGTCCACACCCTTCATGGCGAAATCGACCTGGGGCCGGTCGCGCACATCGCCGATGACATAGCGGTAGCCGGGCCGCATGCGCTGCATTTCATATTGTTTCTTCTCATCCCGGCTGAAGATGACAATCTCGCGCGGATTGAAGGTTTCGAGAAAGGCCGCCACCTTGTTGCCGAAAGATCCGGTGCCGCCGGTGATCAGAATTCTGCTGGTCTCAAATTCCATGTCAAATGCCCCCTGCGGCTGCCCTTTCCGCGGCGACCCACCAACCCCGCCGCAAACTAGTATAGGTCACAGCCAAAGCCAATGCGCCCGCCACCCCGGCCATGGCAAGGGTTGCCACGGGCCCAAAGGCCAGACCGTTTGCCGCAGCCCGCGCCAGCCCCAGAAGCAGTGCCGCGAGGGCGGTGGGCCGGATGATAGAGCCCCATAGCCAGCCCCATGTCTGCCCGGGGTAAAAGCGGCGATGACTGGCACTGGAAAGCAGAACGAAATTGGAGGCCCCGTGAACGAGCCAGGGGATGGCCGCCCCGATCAAGCCGTACCGGCTGATCAGCAGGAAGGTCAGCGGCACGCTGACCGCCAGCGACAGGGTCGCCAGAATCACCAGCACCCGGTTTTCGCCGTGGGCAAGGCTGAGATAATAGGGGCCCAGCTGCAACGCCAGAAACCAGCCACCCAGAGCCAGGATCCTCGTCACGGTGGCCACCTGATCGGGCATGATCCGGTGCGGAAACCACACCGCCAGAACCTCGGGCGTGAACCCCACAAGGGTCATGGCCGCCAGACCGGCCAACGCGCTGATCATGGCCGATTGCTGACGATAGATGCGGGCCAATTGTGCGGCATCGCCCGCCGCCACCAGCGTGGTGAGACGGGGAAAGAGAGCGGCCGCTATGGGCTGTGACAATGCCAGGGGAATCTGTGCCAGTGATGCGGCCAGACTGTAATAGGAGAAGGTGGCAATTTCGAACCGCGAGATGACGAGCACCTTGTCAAGCTGGGTATTGATGGTGGCAATGATGGTCATGGCCAGCATTCCGGCCGAGTATCCCAACAGGGGCTTGATCCTGTCGATGACGAAGTGCCCGCGCTGCCAGAGGCCATAGCCCATGGCTGACAAAAGATAGCCGCGTGACAAGAGCGCAAATCCCAGGGCCACTGCCGCTTGCCACAGGAAGAACACCCTGAGATCGGGCCGGAAATAAATGGGAATGATGACCAGGCCGGAACGGACCAGGCTGAAGGAAGCCTGGAGGAGATTGGCCTCCACCTGCTTCTGCAAACCCATGAGACCACCGGTGTAGAAACTCATCATCAGTTGCGGCACCAGCGTCAGCGCCATCAATTGCACACTGGCGACAGCAATACCCTGATCCAGTCTGTCGCCGAGATTCAGCCAGTGCCGGACAATGGGCGAAGCCATGATGAAAACCACCAGAGCCACCGCAAGCTGGCTGATCAAAAGTACCCGGCCGAAGGTGGTGAAGAGATCGAGCAGTTCCTTGCGGTCACGCAGAAAAGCGGCCTGACGGGAAAAGGTCGCGGAAATTCCGGCGTCAAACAGTGACGCGAAGGACAACAGGATGGTGTAGAAAGCGATGATGCCATAGGCATCAATGCCCAGCACTGCCACATAAAGCGGCACAAAGACATAGATCGAGGCCAAAGACGTGGCGCGTCCGAGGTAATTGGCGATGACGTTGGCCCGAAAACTTGCCATGGCCCGACTTCAGCCTTTGCCATGCATGTTCATGGGCGGCCTGGTCCGGAAGGCCCGAAGGATCGCTGCATGAGGCCGCTTTCGGTCAGCCTGGCTTCCAGATGGTCGATCACCGCCGCCATGTCGGGACAATCGGTGCCATCGATGCCGAACAGCTTCTTGGTGATCAGAATTTTGGCGCGCAAAGCCATGATGGCCGCCACATGCCACAACACGGCAGGCCACAGGGCAAGGAACCGAAACCCGCCGTGCGTCTTCATGGCGGCAACAATGCGCGGCCAGTACTTGCGCTGATTATATACCAGACACCCGGCGTAGAGGGCGGCAAAACCGAACCTCGTCACCATGTCCGAACGGCCCGTTGCCTCGGCCCCCTTGATGGCCGCCTCGGCCCAGATGGTGGGCCCCGACCAATAGCGCGGCACCCTGTCGTCCCAGTGTTCCGCCGCCGCCGCCGGCAGTGAGGGCTCCTTCTCAATTTCACCCTGGTGTTTGCGCACCGCGTTCTTGCCCGACATGCTCTTGCGCGATTGCCCTGAAATGATGAGCGGCAGATCGACATGGACATAACTGGTCAAGAAGGAACACAGGGCCACGGCGTTGGCCATGTCGGGAACCGGACCTGGGAAACAGGTTCCGGTTGCCTGGCGCAACCGGTCGAGAACCTGCCGGGCAACAATGGCATGGTAAAGCCTTGGCATGTTGAACATGGAACGGGCCCCGCTCCGGAAAACCTTATCCAGTTCATCCTCTGCCGAGGGCGATGTGGTCTCGCCACTGTAGTCGGAGTTGATCAGGCGGCCATTGAGCATGTGATTGAGGGCGACGGAATGTTCCATGTCGGGCCAGGTGTAGGAGGCGACGTTGCAGATCAGGGCTTCAATGCCCCTGCGTTCCATCCAGGCGGCAGCATCGAGCGCCTGAATGACAAGGCCATCGTCATCACCGATGAAGCAGACGAATGTGCCCCGCGCCCTGGCGACGGCCGCGTCGCAATTATCGATGGCCGAAACCGGCGTGGAACTGAAAGCATAACGCAGGCGGGCGTCCTGCCGGTGCTGGTTCAGCACCATCTGAAAAGCGGAATTATCGCTGCTGTTATCCTGAATGACCAGTTCAAATCTGGAGTCCGGCCAAAGCATCAGCCTGTTCACCAGGATCGTCAGGGTCTCGTAGCGGTCTTTGGTGGGAACAACGATGCTTAACAAGGGAGTGGTCATCGGGACCATTTCCGTATCTTACGATGGCTCATGCCCCCTCATCCGAAAGGCGGGTGAATTGATGCCTGCAAGAGGCTGATTCGTCTTGTGGGCGGTCCATTCCTAGAGCAACCTGACTCTTGAGGGAATCGTCAACAGTCAGAAAAGTTGCTCGCCATCAAGGAGTCAGAGCGGAGGCTTTGATGCATTCAAGGCGCATTCCGCTCCAGCCGGTGTCAGTTCGCCCCGGATCAGCCGAAAATCAAGGGCAAATAACAGGATGCGAGGCGCCAGGACGTCAATTCCCGGCGCACTCAACAGCGTGGCCGGCGCCGCGCCGGAAACACCAACCTGCACATCGAAAACTGTCAACGCGACAGCCGGGCGAAAGACGATGACTGCCGGACCGGCTTCCTTTGAGCCGCGCGGACGCCCATGACGGTCACGAGCATATAGAGAATCCAGAAGTCCGGCGCGCCATGGATGGAGCCGGATGTCAGACTGAGAAGAAAAATCGGCAGGGCCGCTGCCGTAATGTAGAGGGCAGACGCGCTTGCACGGCCGCGCAGGATCCGGCCCATCGCAAGCAACATGAAAACCAGCGACAGAAAGAAAACCGTGGCACCGAAAACACCGGTCGCCATCAGAACTTCAAGGATGATGTTATGGGGTGACTGATCTTGTGATGTCACAAAACTGCTGCCGAACAGCGGCGAAGACAGAAAGTCGTTCCAGGCAACCTGGTAGATTTCGTCGCGCGCCTCGGTTGCCCCGCTCGCCCTTTCCTCGATGAAGTTCATGAAACGGTCAAACAGATAGATCGAACCATTGCTGACCTGCAGCATCATGTAGCCAATGAAAACCGGAAGGCCGAGGTATAGGCCCGAGACCAGACGCGAGCGCCCCGCTTCCCCTTGATGCGGCATGACGGCCAGAATGGCGATCACCAGGAATGACGTCAGGAAACCCAAAAATGGCCCGCGTGATCCCGAGAACAGAATATTCATGATCCCCATGCCCACCAGGGCCGCCATGACGATCTGCCTGGGCAGAGCGAGTTTCCTGTCGAAGGCGAGGCGGGCCAGGGCAAAACTGGCCAGGCACGCCCCCATCATCCCAATGGTCAGAGGGCTGAGCAGCGCTGTCCCTTCGATATCGCCTTCAATCTGCACACGCCCGGCAAAGACCTCAGCCCGGTCAATGGTGCCGCCCATGAAAACGTAATAGGTCTGCGCCAGATTGGCGATGACCAGTGCGACGAGACTGTATTTGGCAAGCAGACCGAGATCTTCCTGACGCAGGAAGTAGCCCGTCACAAAAACCGGGATAAGCGTCAGGAGAAAAAAATAACTCAGGACGTAAAATGCCGGATAATTCGCAAACCGGATGTCGAGCAGAACCATGTCGACATAGATGCGAACGCTGTAGAGGATGAAGAACACCAGCAAGGCCGCCGCCGTCATTGAAATCCGCCGGGCATCCCTCAGCCCGAAGAGCGCCGCCGCGAGAAACAATGCGGCCGTACCAGCCTTGATCCAGACATTGAAGGAACTGACTTCCTGCCCCAGCAGACGCAGGATGATGGTCGTCGTCGAATAGCTGAAACAGGTCAGAACCACACCAATGATCAGCAGGCGGTTTGGTGCCCGCTCATGCCTTGGGGACGGCGCTGGTCGATAAATCTCCTGAACCATAGCTCGGTGCTTAGCAGGCGAAACAGAAAATAGCCATGATCATGCCTGCCCTGCTGATGGGCCGCAATCAGTCTTTCCAGCGGTTTCCTCTCAAACAATCCGCGCGCCAGACACTGGTCCGACATCAGCACGTCAATGGGCGATTCCGCCGCCCCACCCGCATCCGCCAGAAATCTCCGGCTGATCGGTGTGGCATAGCCGATTTTAACCTGGTCCAGTATGGTGTTCGGCAGAACCCCCCGCATCGCCTGCCGGTGAATGACCTTGCCTTCCGAACCGGCGATCTTGTAGTGCGACGGCAGGCGCCAGACAAATTCCACCAACTCGTGATCCAGGAAGGGATTGCGGGTTTCCACACTGGCTGCCATGGAAATGGCATCGCCATAGTGCAGAAGGTTGACTAGTCCGCCGCTGTGTTGCTGGCGCAAAAGAGTCGCCAATGGGCCAGAAATGCCTTCACGACCAAGATCGGGATAGTCATTCAGATTGGCTTGCTGGTCGAGAAGCGGCCCCAGAACCTGATTGGCGCCGGTCCTGGTCCTGTAGAGACGCGAGACAAATGGCAAGCGGTCGCTTTTCTGGCGCAGGGCCAACATGACAGCCGGCTTGAGCGCGTATTTACTTTTGAATTCAGCGATGGACCGCCGCGCTTCTCGAAAACGCCCCGCCGCCAACTGCTCGACAACCAGCGCCATGAAGCTTGCGACGATATAGCCACCCATCAATTCATCCGCACCCTGCCCTTCCAGAACCACCGTCACATCCCGGCGCGCCCGCCGCATGACCTGCAGCATGGGCAGCACAGCCGGTGAACTGTTGCCGCTTTCCAGGTGATGAATGGCCTCGGCCAAAGACGAAACAAAACTGTCGTAATTCACATCGATGAAGTTCGCCTTGAGCCCGATGCGATCGGCCACGGTCTTGACCGTCGCGGCTTCGTCAATGAAGGCCTGCTGGGCGAAAACCGATAGTTCCGCCGGCAGATACTCGTTCCGGTCAAAGCGCGCCGTATAGCAATTCAATGCCTTGTGCGTCCGCTCGTGCATCTCATGGGCGATGGACATGGAATCCACGCCGGATGACAGCGTCAAGCCGAAAGGCACATCGCTGCGCAGACGGAGTGCAACCGCCTGACTGAACCGGTGCCGATATTCGGCAACGGCATCCGCAAACGAGAGGCGATTGTCCGTGCTTTCCGGGTAGTGCCAGTATCTCTCGTGACGCAGCTTGCCATTTTCCACGAAGAGGTTGTGGCCGGGCTGCAGGCGCATGACACCTTTGAACCATGTGTTGGGGTGCTGCGCGCCGACGCTGGCACGGCAATAGTTGGCAATCGCTGTCAGGTTTGGGCTGGCCAGATGCGGAAAGAGCGGCAGAAGCGACTTGATTTCGGAAGCGAAGGCAAAGCGGCCTTGTTCAAAACAATAATTGAATGGCTTTTCACCAAAGCGGTCGCGTGAACAGAACAGGCTGCGGTTTTCATTGTCATAGATGGCAAAGGCCCACATGCCGTTGAACCGTTTGACGCAGTTTGCGCCCCAATGGGCGTAGGCCTGAATCAGTACTTCAGTGTCGCTGTGGGTGCGGAACGCTGCACCCAGCGCCTGAAGCTCGGCGCGCAACTCGACGAAGTTGAAAATCTCACCGTTGAACACAACCCAGTAGCGGTTGGCAAAACCGAAAGGCTGATGACTCTCGGGCGCTGGATCAATGATCGACAGGCGCACATGACCCAGAAGAGCAGTATTTCCGAAGCGCTGAACCCGGCGGGCATCGGGACCGCGATGGGCCATCAGGTCAAGCGCATGCTCGAATTCTGAATCGGAGCACGGAAGCGTCGTGCGGTCTGCACAGACAATGCCGAGTATGCCGCACACTGAAGCCCCCGAGTTCCCGGCACAAGCTCTCACATAACGACAAAGTATACAACACCCGCTTGTGCCTGAATCCAGAATATATTCAAAACATATGATGTGTTTTAGATGCGCACTTACCTGCAGCCAGAAACAGCCTGACGAAAGCCCGCAACCATGTGTTCCATCAACCGCTCACCGGCATAAAGCCGGTAACCGTCATGGCCCAACCTGCGGCCGAACTCCGGCTCGCGCACCATCCGCCGCATGGCATCTGCAATGGCGGCATCGCCGTCGCAGATGAGGGAATTTTCCCCATGCCGAAGGTTCTGATACTCCGGCCCATGGCGAAAATTGGTGCGGACCAAGGCGCCTGGCGCCACGGTGATGATGGGCACTCCGTAGGCAAAACTGTGCAACACGGCCAGACCCACATTGTCCGACACATAGGCATGGGCGCGGCCGAAAATGGTGCGCAGCCGGTCATCGTCAAGAATCTTGCCGTGGAACACCACCCGGTCGGCGATGCCCAGCCTCACCGCCGCATTCTCCAGCGCGGCCCGGGCTTCACCATCGCCGACGATTTCAAACCGGGCGGCAGGGGGAAGATCATTCCTGATGGCGGCAAAGCCCGCCATGAACCGGTCGATGGCCTTGCGCTCCTGCAAGCGGCCCACATAAAGAAAGCTCGATTTTTCTTCTCCACTCATGTCGCGGTGATTGTCAATCGCCATGGTATTGTGAGCAAAGAAAATCCTGTCCCCGGGAAACCCGCGCGCCCGCAACGCCGCCAGGTCTTCGGTGCCATAAAGAATGAGACCATCGGCCAGGGCCATGATCCGGTCGCGCGCCCAATTGGCCAGACGCCGACCGGAATAACGGTGACCCCACAACAAAAACCGCGCGGTTTTCACCGCCCCCCAGCGCGTCAGATATTGCGGCCAGCGCAGGTCGAACATGCCCACCACCGCCACCGGTGTTTCATGAGCGAGATGTTTGCGCAACCCCCGGAGAAACTGAAAAGGGCCCAGCGTGCGCCGGGCCAGGATCACTTCTTCATAACTGTCCTGGGCAGTGCGCGACATCTTGCCGGCATGCACCACCACCACCCGGTAGAATTCTGCCAGGCCGTTATAGAGCGGCTTGCGATAGGCCATGATGTCGTTTTGCAGAATGATCACCGTGGGCTTTGCGGTCATCACATCGGCCCCTGCACTGCGCCCGTGACGGTATCGATCCAACGCTGCGCCAGATCGCTGCGTTTGAAGTGCTGCGCCGCTGCCCGGCGCGCCGCAAGGCCCATCGCAGCTACCGCCGTCCTGTCGTCCGCCGCCTTTTCCAGGGCATCGGCAAAGGCGGCAGGATCATTGGGAGGCACCGCAAAGCCGATCTTCTCAGCCATCACGAAACGCGCCAGCCAGCCCGGGTAATTGATCAGGACCGGCAAGCCGCAGGCGATATAATCGAAGAACTTGTTGGGTGAGGTGCCGTCATAGAAGGCCGGCACATCGGCGAGGATTTGCAGACCCAGGTCTGATGCCTTCAACAGACCCGCCAGACGGCGCTTGGGCACGGGATCGAGCAGAAGCACATGATCGAGGCCGCGGGCCTCGATCTCTGCCATGAGCGTCGGCTTGAGCTTGCCGTCACCGATCAACACCAACTTGATGTCGTCCCGGCCGCGCTTCTTCAATTGCGCCGCCGCCGCCAGCACCGCCGCCAGACCATTGGCCATGCCAAAGGTGCCACCATAGACCGCCAGAAAATCTGACTCTGACACGCCCTCCGGCCGCCAGGTCGCGGTCACGGTGTCGAACATTTCCACGTCACAGCCATTGGGCACGGTGGTGATGCGCTGGCGCGCAATGCCCCGGCGCGCAATGCCTTCCGCCATGCCGGGCGAAAGGGCAATGACCTGCTGCGCGGAATGATAGGACAGCCATTCCAGCACGGACATCAAACCCAGCACGACCGGATTGGTGATGACGCCCATGGCCTTGGGCAATTCCGGCCACAGGTCGCGGACCTCAAAGACAAAGGGCTTGCGCCTGAACCAGTGCGCCAGAATGCCGGGGATGCCTGCCGTCAGCGGCGTTGATGTGGCAAAGAGCACATCATAGGATTCGCGGAAGGCAAGGGCCGCACCTCGAGCCGCAAAGCGCAGAAAGGTGAGGCTGCGCCGGGCAAGGCCATGGGCATTGGCATAGTCGAGTTCCAGTTCCACCACGTCGATGCCATCCACCAGCCCACGCCGCATGCCCCCGCGGAAGGGACCGGCAAGACCCGTCTTGCCGCCCTTGTAACTGCCGCAAACCATGGTCACTTGATGACCGCGCGCCAGAAGGTGCCGCGCCATTTCATAGGAACGCGTGCCGGTGGAACCTTCCGGGGTGGAGAAGTGCTGATGATAATAGAGAACCTTCACGCCGCCCATTCCATCACTGTGCCGACCCGGCCCGGCCCGCTCAAGCCGATTGCGAGAACCGGCAGCGCCGTCTTTTCCATATAGTGGCGCGATTCCCAACCCTCCGTCAGGCGCACCGAAGACAGACCAGCCGATGCCGTGACAGTCAAGCGGATGCGGCGGCCTGCCACCTGGGCCTCGAGCACCACCTCCTGGCCTTCGCGTTCCAGCCGCCAGTCGGCCGGGGCAAGCCGCCAGCGCACCACCGCCTCCCTGACAAAGCCCCGCACCGCGTCGTGCACCGACAGACGCTGCGGCTCCAGCCGCACCGCCCGGTCATGGCGCGCACCTTGCGCATCTTCATAGGCAACGGCAAAACCTTCCGCCTCTCCCTCCGCCATGACACCCTGTGTGATCTCACCTTGCGGCCAGTCGGCAAACAGGAAGCGCCCCAGCCGCGGCATGGGCTGGCGCCCATCGAACTGCACCGTGTTGTGGCCCGCCATGCCGGAAAAATAATCATAGGTCTCAGCATCGGTATTATAGCTGTAGCTGCCGCCGTCACGCAGCAGGTTCATGCCTCCGAGCCAGAAATCGAGATGCAGCAGATCCGCCTGACCGGGACGGAAACGGAAGCGCGGATAATGCAGGAAGGCCAACGCCTCGCCGCGCCGCAGGACAAGGGTGCCGCCCTCGGCATCATGGCTTGAGCGTGGAGCACGCACCTCTTCCGGCGGTGGCGCAATCCCGAGCCAGTCGAGAATGACAGGCTTGCCGGGCAAGATTCGCTGCCGCCACAGGGCCAGAGCCAAAGCCGCACTGGGCCGGAAATCGCGGAACGCCGCTCCGGTAAAACCCAGAAGATTGGCCCCGTCATTGGCGCCGAAGTTCGGCGCATCACCGGAAACCGCCATGCGGTCGTAAAGCCAGTCGGCGGCTGCCGCCATGCGCTGTTGCAGGCCGGATGAGAACGCCGCCGCACCATGCCGCCGCCGCGCCACTTCGGCCAGCCCCAGCGTATCCAAAGCCAGGCGATGATAGACCATGGAGTATTGGGAAAAACCGCCTGCCCCGTTGAACAGTGCCCGCACCCGCTCTTCCAGCGCCTGACGCCCCTGCCGGACGTAACCAGCACCCTCCGGCCCCAGCGCCAGGCCACCCACAAACAGGGCCGCCGCTTCCGAGGTGCCGTGATTGTTGTCCTGCGCCCGGGCATAGGCCATGGTGGGCGCAATGCGGCGCAGATGCAGAGCAATGAAAGCCTGCAGCGCGGGCGTTTCCGTCCCCAGAATGTCTGCCGCCAGCCACAGATTGATGACCCGGAAGGAAGCCTCCTGGCCGCATTTCCATTGCCGCCCCAGATAGGGCGGATTGTGCTTCAGCCAATCGCTGAGCCAGGCATTGAGCGTGACCAGCGCATCACCATCGCCCTGCCGCGCCGCCTGCGCCAGAACCGGCACCCAGGTAAAGCGCGACAACTCCCAGACCAGCTTGATGTCGCCAAGGGCAGGGTCAAAATCATCGTAGGCAAACCATGGCCTGCCGTTTTCGGCGGGGGCAAGGCCGGTCACCACATTGGCATTCCACTGCGGCGGCGCGCCGGACAGGTGAACCCGGTGCCAGCCGAAGAGATCGAGGGCACGGGCGGCAGCAATCCCGGCCTCGTCGCGGGCCACCGGGCCTGCAAAAAAATCGCCCGCCGGGCTGTCGGCCCGGATGCGCTGAACCGGGTGCAGCCCCGCCCGCAACGCCAGGCGATAGCCTGCCACAGCCAGAACATTCGCCACGCCAAGCGCGCGATAGGTTCGAAGCCTGGCGAGCAGCGCCGTCATGACACCTGCAACAATTCCGCCGCCTTGAGCGTCACCTCCGCGACCTCCAGAATCTCGTCGCGCGGAATGGCGGGCCGGCCGCTCGAAACCGCGGCAAGGAAGGCTGCCGCACAGGCCGTCTGGCCCTTGTCCTGCTGCCACAGGGCCATCTTGCTGAACCCCTTCCAGCCGAAGCCGCGCAGGGTGCGGAAATTGTCGAGCTGCAGAATGCCCCCGGCGGCAAAGGCCTCGATGCGTTCCTTGGAAAACTGCGCCGAGCCATTGGCGAAATAATGAATGGTGGCCAGCGATCCATCGGCGAAGCCCAGGGTGATGGAAGCCGTATCGTCATGCGCCTGCCCGGCATTGCCGGACTTGAGACTCTGGGCCTCGACCCGCGTGATGAGCGAACCTGCCAGGAACCGCGCGAGATCGATATGATGACAGGCTTCACCCACGATGCGGCCCCCGCCCTGCCCCGTGTCCTGGGTCCAGTGCCCGGCCGGAATCGTTCCGGCATTCATGGTGAGAATGAAGGACTTGGGGCCCGACACCGCCGCCAGCAGCGCCTTCATCTTCAGAACCTGCGGGGCAAAGCGCCGGTTGAAACCCACCATGAGCTGCAGGCCATCGCCCGGCGACGTGGACCAGGCGGCCTTCACCGTCGCCAATCCTTCGCGGTCGACGGCCAGCGGCTTTTCCACAAACACATGCTTGCCCGCTGCCAGGGCCTGCGCGGCCAGTGACGCATGCGACCCATGGCGCGTGGCGATGACCACTGCCGTGGTGGCGGGATCAGCCAGCACCCGGGCAATATCGGTTGTCGCCTCGGCAAAACCTGCCTTGTCGCCATGCACCACCGGGTTCAGGCCCGTGGTGGCGGCCAGCGCATTGAACTGCGCCCCCGCCGCCTTGAAGGCAGGCAGCAACATGCGCGTGGCATAATTGCCCGCGCCGATCACTCCCAGTACCGGCTTGTCAGCGCGCTGCACGCCACCTCCGGCCAGCGGCATGGTCTGCTTCAGGCGTTCGGCCAGTGGCGCCCCATAGGTGAGAAGAATGCCCAGACCCGCCTTGCCGCTGGCCAGATCGTCATAGGCCGCAGCGGCTTCGCCAATGTCCACCCGCCGCGATACCAGGGCCGAAACATCAAGCCTTCCCGCCGCCATGAGGTCGAGCACCGCTTCAAAATTGCGCTGCTCGGTCCAGCGCACGAAGGCATAGGGATAATCCTGCCCTTGACCCTCATAGGCGGGATCATAGCGCCCCGGCCCATAGGAACAGGACACCTGGAAACTGAGTTCCTTCTCGTAGAAGTCGGCGCGGTTCAACTCCATGCCGGTGACCCCCACCATGATGATGCGCCCGCGCTTGCGGCTCATGCGCGCCGCCTGCGTGATCGGATCGGAAGAAGCGGTGGAGGCTGCTATAATGACGCCATCGACGCCATGATGCCGGCTGAAGGCCAGCCCTGCCGCCACCGGATCGGCCCCGCCGGCGACATTGCAGATCTCGGCGCCATAGCTTCTGGCCAGGTGCAATTTGGCCTCGTCAAAATCGATGGCGAGCACGCGGCAGCCATTGGCCAGCAACATCTGGATGGTGAGGAGACCAATGAGGCCCGCCCCGATCACCGCGACGCTTTCGCCGAGGCGCGGCTCCAGCAATCTCATGCCCTGAAGGCCGATGGCCGCCAGCACGGTGAAGGCCGCCGTCTCATCGCTCACCCCATCGGGAATCCGGGCGCACAACGTATGGGGTACGCGCACCACTTCCGCATGCGCGCCATTGGACACCACCCGATCACCGGGTTTGAAATCACCCGCCGCAGCCCCCGCCGCCACCACCTTGCCGACATTGCAGTAACCGAGCGGAATGGGCTGGGCGAGCTTGGACTTGACCGCGCTCACCGTCTGCAGCAGGCCGTCGGTGCGCACCTTGGCCAGAACCGCCTTCACCTTGTCCGGCTGCTTGCGCACCTTGTTGATGAGCGAAGCCCGGCCGAAATCCACCAGCATGCGCTCTGTGCCCGGTGAAATCAGGCTTGCCGTGGTGGCGATGATCAGGCTGTTGCGGTCGCCGGCGGGCGCGGGCACATCGGCCAGATAGGTCTGGCCGTTTTCAAAATTCTGCACCACCTGCTTCATCGGGCCGTCCCTTCAGTTGAGCCGCGCGGGCCGGTCATAGTTGATGAGCACGGCGCGATACTCGCCCTTGAACACGAACATGCTGCCCGCCGCTGCCCCGACAATCCCCACGGCATCAATGAGATCCTGCATGTGGCCCACCGTGCCCGCCCCGCCGGACAGCGTGATGGGACACGACACCGCCGCGCGCAACCGCCGCGCCAGATCGAGGTCATAGCCCTGCATCATGCCGTCGCGATCGATGTGGTTGATCCCGATCTCGCCCGCGCCGAGACTTTCGACTGTCTGGCAGAATTCCAGAAGCGGCACCTTGTGTTTCTTCGTGCCGTTGTGCGAGTAGACGGTCTCGCCCGCAAACAGCTTGTTCTTGCGGATGTCGAGCGTCACCACCACGCTTTGCGCCCCGACCGCCTCCGACATTTCACGCACCAGTTGCGGCCGCTCCAGGGCGGCCGCCGAAACGGAAATCTTCTCAAAGCCGAGACCGACGATGGCCGCCGCCGTTTTGGCATCCCTGATGCCCCCGCCATAACACAGCGGCATGCGTGACTGCACCGCAAGATGGCGCAACAGCTCAAGGTCCGGCGTATGGCCCTTCACGGTCGCATCAATGTCGAGGAAGCACAGTTCGTCCACTTCCTTCTCATTGAAAATCTTCACCGCGTTCAGGGGATCGCCGACATAGCGAGGGTCGCCGAACTGCCGGGTTTTCACCAACCCGCCATCCTGCATCAGCAGACAGGGAATGATCCGGGAGCGCAGCATGATCAGATCTGCGCAAAGTTGCGGAATACGGCAACGCCATTGGCGTGGCTTTTTTCCGGGTGGAATTGAAAACCATAGACATTGCCATGGGCCACGCCACAGGCCATCTCCGCGCCATAGGCAACGGTGGCGATGACATCCTCCGGCCGGGCAGCGGCAAAATGATAGCTGTGCAGAAAATAGAAGCCACGGCCCAGATCGACCCCCGACAGGAGGCCCGTCACCCTCACCTCGCGCACGTCGTTCCAGCCCATGTGCGGCAGCTTCGGCTTGTGCGCCAGCTTGCCGGCATCGATGCGCCGCACGCGCCCCGCAATCCAGCCCAGACCGGGCAGGGAGCCTTCTTCACTCGACTCGGCCAGAAGCTGCATGCCCACACAGATGCCGAGAACCTTTTTCTTCCGCACCAGAACCTGCTCGTTCAACAGGTCCACCATGCCGCTGTCGCGCACATGCTGCATGGTGGTGTCGAAGTCGCCCACCCCCGGCAGAATGTAGCGCTCCGCCTGTTCAAGCGCGGCGAGATCGCCGCTGACGAGATGCGGAATCCGCAACTGCTTGTAGATGTTGGCAATGGCGCCAACATTGCCCGAGCCGTAGTTGATGATGCCGATCATCGCTTGATCGCTCGCTCCAGGCCCAATGCCTTCATGGCCTTGGCCCCGAGATCAAACAGCCATTCCTGATTGGCATAATCCTTGTAGGTCTTGCGCGGCATGGTGTGATAGTGGCGCAATTCCTCGACGCTGATGCCGAGTTTGTTGGCGATATATTCAAATTCCTCGTCGATGGTCGCCGGGTCATAGGCGGGCTTCTTCAGCCGTTCCAGCGCCTCGGCACGCGTCATCTGCCCGGTGAGAATGAGGCTCGAAAACTGCACCCGCCTCGTATCATAGCCAAACCGGGTGGGCAGCCAGTAACCCTCGTAAAACTTGGTGAAACGCGATTCGAAGTGCTTTTGCGGATAGGGCCGATAGCCGTATGTTTCCGACAGTTCCCTGACCGCCAGCTCCTTGGTGTAGGGCAGGTAGTTCAGGGGTTTCACCACCTCGACGCCCTTGAGATAACGCAGATAGACCTTGTGGAAGAGGATGCTGCTGAAGGGATAGGTCTTGAGCGGCCGGGTGCAGAAGCGGCGCTGGATATCGCGAAGCTGGCGCATGTCCGTGCCGTAATAGAGCCATTCCTTGGGATTGCGCACACATTCGGTCGAGATGTTGCCGCCGTTCAGAATGTACTTGATCTTGTGCTTGTGGGCGAAGTGATAGAGCGTGGCGATGAAGGCGTGGTCCTGCGGAATGTCGATATGCGGCACACCCGACTTGAAGAAGGCAAGCTGGAAGTCGCGCATTTCCTGCCAGTTGATCACCTCCGTGTAGAGATCAAGCCCGAGCTTCTCGATCATCGCCTGAATGTTGCTGACGGCGATATCGGAATTCCAGCCGCCATCGACATGGAAGACCAGAGGCTTGAGACCAAATTCCGTGACCGCGAGATGCAGCAGATAGGAACTGTCGATGCCGCCGCTCATGCCGATGATGCAGTCGAAGGGGCGGGCGCCGCGCGAGGCTTTGATTTTCTCGGCGATCTGGCGAAACTCTGCCTTGCCTTGATCATCAGGATGCCAGTTGGGCTTCACATGGGCTTGAAAATCACGACAATGATCGCAGACGCCCTGATCATCAAAGGTGATCTTGCTGTCGGAGGTATCCATTACGCAGGAGGTGCAAATCTGGTAGGATCGCATTGACAGCCCTTCACTCTCCGACCCGGCGTGACCAAAAGACCCGGAAGGACCCTCGCCGCAAGCCAGACATCACAGGGCAAACCCCATTCCTGTCGGAATCGAGCCTGGCCCCGTTGTTCACATCGCCGCTTATATCGCCTCGACTTCGGCCAAGGCAAGCCATTGCACGGCTGCCGCAAGACCCTGCGGGCGCTCTTTTCCCGCCCCTGACATGGTGGAATTCGTCAGTGAAATCAGTTAGATTTCAGCCTCTGGGAAATATTGCCGCAAGGCCGGGAAGGGCAAAGGTGAAGCGGGCTTTCGATCTCGTCATGGCCGCCATCCTGCTGGTGCTTCTGGCACCGGTCATGCTGGCCGTGGCCATGGCCATCCGGCTGAAGATGGGCAGTCCCGTTTTCTTTCGTCAGGTCCGCCCCGGCCGCGACGGCAAGCCCTTCACCATGGTGAAATTCCGCACCATGACCGCGCCTGCCCCGGGTGAAGACGCCAGCGACGCCCGCCGCCTGACGCCGCTCGGCCAGTTTCTGCGCCGCTCCAGCCTTGATGAACTGCCGGAATTCCTCAACGTGCTGCGGGGCGACATGAGTCTCGTCGGTCCCCGCCCCCTGCTCATGCACTATTTGCCGCTCTATTCCGCCCGTCAGGCCCGCCGTCATGAGGTGCGCCCCGGCATCACCGGCTGGGCTCAGGTGAATGGCCGCAATGCGCTGAGCTGGGAGGAAAAGTTCGACCTTGATGTCTGGTATGTGGACCACCGGTCGCTGGCTCTCGATCTGAAAATCCTGGGCCTGACGCTCTTGAAAGTCTTGCAGCGTGACGGCATAGCCAATGACGGCCATGCCACCATGCCGCCCTTCAGGGGCACCCATTCTTCTGGAGAAATTCCATGACGGCTGCCATTGCAATTTATGGTGCAGATGGGTTTGGCAGAGAAGTCATGCCCTTGGCTCGTGTCATGGGTGGGGTTAAGAGAGATGCCGCATTTATTGACGATGACCCTCTTAAGCAGAATACCTTTGTCAACGGTCACCCCGTCATCAGCTTCCAGCAAGCCCTGTCCGATGGACGTTCCTTCTGCATCGCCATCGCCAATGGGTCTGTGCGTGAACAGTTGGCCCGCCGCATCCATGCCGCTGGAGGGCAGACACTCTCCATTCGCGCACCAAGCGCCATTATCTACGATGAGGTCTTGATTGGCGAAGGCGCCATTCTTTGTGACAATGTGATTGTCACCTCGAACGTGCATATCGGACGACATTTCCACGCAAACATTTATTCTTACATCGCCCACGATTGCGTCATTGGTGATTTCGTAACGTTTGCGCCAAGGGTGTCGTGCAATGGACGGGTGATAATCCAAGACCATGCCTATATCGGGACCGGTGCCGTGCTGCGTCAGGGGCGCCATGACAAACCTCTCATCATCGGGGCTGGCGCAACGGTTGGTATGGGCGCGGTTGTCACCAAAGATGTTCCGCCTGGCACCACGGTAGTCGGGAATCCTGCCCGCCCCTTGGAAATGAAACCCTCGCCATGCTGAACACACTCTTTCCGCCCTGGCCCAGCTTCACGCCGGAAGAGATCGCGGCGGTAACGCGGGTCCTGTCCTCCAACCGCGTCAACTATTGGACCGGACAGGAAGGCCGCGCCTTTGAACGTGAGTTCGCCGCCTGGTGCGGCGCGGCGCACGCGGTTGCCCTGATGAACGGCACCGTTGCCCTCGACCTGTGCTGGAAGGTCCTGGACATTGGCCCCGGCGATGAAGTCATCGTCACGCCGCGCACCTTCCTTGCCTCGGCCTCGTCCATCATCAATGCCGGGGCCGTTCCGGTCTTCGCCGATGTGGATGCGGACAGCCAGAACATCACGCCGGAGACGGCAGCGCGCGTCCTCTCCCCCCGCACCCGCGCAATTCTCTGTGTCCACCTCGCGGGCTGGCCCTGCGACATGGATGGCTTTCGCGCCCTCGCCGACCAGCACAGGATTCACCTCGTCGAAGATTGCGCCCAGGCCCATGGCGCCCGCTGGCGCGGCAAGGCGGTGGGCACCGTGGCCGACATCTCCGCCTGGTCCTTCTGTCAGGACAAGATCATGACCACGGGCGGTGAAGGCGGCATGGTCACCACCAATGACCGACACCTCTGGGACAAGGCCTGGTCCTTCAAGGATCACGGCAAATCCTGGGAAGCCGTGTATGACCGCCAGCACCCCCCAGGCTTCCGCTGGGTGCATGAGTCCATCGGCACCAACTGGCGCATGCTGGAGGTTCAGGCCGCCATTGGCCGCGTGCAACTGCACCACATGCCGCAATGGCACGAGGCCCGCACCAATCATGCCGCAGCGATCTTTGCCGAGGCGCGCAAGTGGTCGGCGTTGCGGGTGCCCACTCCGCCGGCCCATGTCACCCATGCCTATTACCGGGCCTATGCCTTCGTGGAACCCGACGCCCTGAAGACCGGCTGGAGCCGCGACCGCATCATCGCCGAAATCAGCGCCCGCGGTGTTCCCTGCTATCACGGTTCATGTTCCGAGATTTATCTGGAGAAGGCCTTCGACACCGCGCCCGGACGGCCCGCCCAGCGCCTGCCCGTCGCCCTGCGCCTGGGCGACACCAGCATGATGTTTCTGGTCCACCCCACCCTGACGCCGGAACACATGGAAAAAACCACCACCATTCTCGGCCAGGTCATGGCGGAAGCCAGCCGCTGACGGGCCTTTTGCCGCGTGCGTGGTGGAACAATCCAGAGCATTGGACGGCGGCCTTGTTCCCCGCCCAAAAACACTGAGCCCAGGCTGGCGGTTTCAGAACCTTCTGCGGAAGGTGAAATTCTGCGCCTCAACGGCAATGAGATCATAGCCCGCCGCAATCAGGCGCTCATAGATATGGCGCACGGCAATGCCGCTGCGCCGACTGGGAAAAGTCAGATCATCGAACTCCACCAGAATTTGCCGGGGCAGAATGCTGCGCGCCATCATGTCACTCAGGACCATGGTTTCGGCCCCCTCAATGTCGAGCTTGAACAGCGCCAGATCGGCAATGCCGTGCCGGTCCAGCAGACTTGACAGGGGCCGCGCCTGAACCTCGATGAAACTTTCGGTATTTTGCAGGTTGGTGATGGAGTGCGAGACATTATGTGCCTGCGCCGGCGCATAGAAGCGCACCACCGTGTCCTGATGCCAGAGGGCGCAGGGCTCCAGCACGAATTGTTCGGCCTTGACGCCGTTCAGGTCATAGGCGCGCACGGCGGGTGACACCGTGTCGGGCGCTGTGCCCGCCAGAACCATCTGCACCTCGCGCACATGCACCATGGCGCGCGGGGTGGGATCGACCAGCACCACCGTGCAGCCATAGCGCCGGGCCATGTCGATGTCGAAACTCATGTCCTCGCCGACCCCGGCGCTGATGATCGTCGCTCCCTTGATGGCGTCGTCGTCTTCCAGCCACCAGCCGCCATAGCCGCTGCCCAGACGCACAGCCCCCTTGGCCTTGCGGGTCATGGGCAACGAGGGCCGCAACCATGCGCGTTTGACATAAAAGCCAAGCCTCTGTGCCAGCCCGCTGCGTGTCATTGCTGCACTCCCTTTGCCCATCCAGTCTTCATGATGACGATCCATCGGCCCTGTCATCCGCCGCCAGAACCTCATCCCGCACCGCCATCACATCCGCCCGTATTGCCGCCACCGACGCCCAGCGTTGCGGACTGATCGCAACCACCTGACGGAGACGCGCCGGATCAGCAATCAGACAATCCTCATCCACCGCCCGGCGCGGCAGCGCGCCAAAGTCCAGCAGCGCCGGATCAGCCCCCAGCACCTCGGCAATGGTCTCGCACACCGCGCGCACGGAAACCCCCTGCCCCGTGCCGATATTGATCAGCGGCAAGGGCAGGTGCTCGGCCTCGGCCATGGCCAGCAGGGCCGTGCACACATCATCAACATGGATGAAATCACGCCGTTGCAAGCCGTCGCTCAAGGGAACGGGAAGACCCCTGGCAAGACGGCTCGCCACATGCGGCAAGAGGCGGCTGGCAGCTTCACCCGGCCCATAGACGCCAAACAGCCGCGCCACCCGGACATCACGCCCATGGATCACGCGCGCCGCCAGCGCCAAGCCGGTGCCCGCGTGTTTCGCCATGCCATAGGCCGTGCGGGGAAAACAGGGCGCCTCTTCGGCAAAGGTGCCGGAATAGCCGTATTCCGCCATGGATCCCGCATAGATCAGGCGGCACTCCTGCGGCATGGCTGAAAGGAGATTGGTCAGCATGCGGCACTCGGCGGCCACCACCTGAAACCCGTCCGGCACCGCAGGCCGCATCACGGCGGCCAGATGAATGATATGGCTGGGCCGCAAATCCGCAAGCCGGATAGCAACACCCTCCCGGTCGGCGAGGTCGCCATGGCCGCGCGTCCAGCCGAAGGCCTCATGCCCCCCCGCCTGAAGCCGCGCCATCAGCCTGCGCCCGATGAAGCCTCCAGCCCCGGTGACGAGAAAGCGGCGGCTCATCTGTCACCTGCCGGTTCTACGTCGGCGGCCCTGGCGTATTCCGCCGCAAGCTTCAGCGCCACCCGCTCCCAGGTGAAATTCTCGACAAACAGCCGACGCGCTCTGCCGCCCATGGCGGCCCGGTCGGAATCGGACAGCGACAGCAGTGACACCAGCCCGCCTGTCAGGCCCTCCACCGTTGGCTCCACCACAAAGCCTGCCCGCCAATCCGCCACTTCCGGCATGTGGCAGAAGCGCGTGATCACCATGGGCTTGCCATTGGCCAGCGCCTGGGTCAGGGCCATGGAGAAGCCTTCGGCAATGGAGGGCAGAACATAGCCATCGCACACACCATAGAGAAATTGGCTCCTGGGACCGGTCAGCTCGGTGGTGAACACCACGCGACCGGCGTGAGGGCTGCGCGCAATGGCCTGTTCCACTTTTGCCTGATAGGCGAGGTCCTGCCTGAGGCCGGCGATGAGCAGTCCCGCCCTGGGGAATTGTCCGGCCACACGGTCAAAGGCCTCGACCAGCCGCAGCATGCCCTTTTCCTCATGCACCCGGCTGTAGCACAGAAGCGATGGCGACCACTGCCGCAGGTCAGGGGCGAGCGCGTCAAGCCGCGCCGCCATGTCGGGCTCGGGTGAAACTGCTTCCACCATCCACGAACCATTGGGAATGAACACCATGCGCAAGCGCCGGGTCGGCAGCCAGCTTTGTTCCGCCTCCGACGGACTGCCGAAAACCACCGCGGCGGCATGGGCCAGAAAACCCCGGATGTTGAACAATTCAATGGCCAGGCGTTTCTTCAGCCACTTGTGACGCACCCGCCGCAGGGCCCGGAAATCCAGAACCCCGTGAACCGAAACCAGGTAGGGTTTGTGCGCGGCTTTGGCCATGCGCCCGGCAACAAGCAGAACGGGATTCCAGATGCCATGCAGATGAATCACATCGGCCCAGGCGACAAGACCGCGCATGGCGGCTGCGTCTGGCGGCCCGGCCAGCAGACCCCTCAGACCCATCGGTGCACAGAACTCCAGCCCAACGCCTGCCGCCGTCATGGCTTCCCAGGTTTTATGCACCACCGCTTCATCGCCCGGCCGCAAGGTGGAAAGAACCCTGACCTCATGGCCCAACTGCCGCAGCGCCACCGCCGATCCGGCGACCACGGCCGGCGGACCGCCGTGGCGCGGGTGCATGCCGTCAATCACCAGAAGGATCTTCATGCCGGCGTCACGCTGTTGCCAACGGACGCAGGGATGGATGTTGCGCTTGAAAAGCGTCAATCTGCCCTTCGGTCACAACGCGCATGTCCTCCGTCCCGTCATGCCAGGCGCGATACCACCGCGCCGTCTGGGCGATCGCCTGCTCCAGTGTCCACGCTGGCGTCCAGCCCAGCAATTGGGCCGCCTTGTCACACGACAGGGAAAGCGAGAAAGCCTCCTTGAAGCTGGCCGCTTGCGCCGTGTGCCAGCGGCACGCCGGCCCCCAGCCCTGCGCCATCAGCGCCACCACCTGCTCCACCGGCCGCACATCGGCTGGCGCCGGACCGAAATTCCAGCCACTGCAATAGTGCTCACCCTGCGCCGACAGCAGACGCTGCGCCAGCATGAGATAGCCCAGTACTGGTTCCAGCACATGTTGCCAAGGCCGGGTTGCCCGCGGGCTGCGCAATTCTACCGCCGTCCCTTGCGCGAAGGCGCGCACGCAATCCGGAATGATGCGATCCGCTGCCCAGTCACCGCCGCCAATGACATTGCCCGCCCGGGCCGAGGCAAGCTTCACCGGACCGGAGGGCGGAAAGAAACTCTCACGCCAGGAAGCGGTGACCAGTTCGGTCGCCCCCTTGCTCATGCTGTAGGGATCCTTGCCGCCCATGGGATCGTTCTCGCGATAGCCCCACACCCACTCGCGGTTGTCATAGCATTTGTCCGACGTCACCACGACAATGGCGCAGGCAAGTTTCGCTTCTCGCACCGCTTCCAACACATGGGCCGTACCCATGACATTGGTCTGCAACGTTTCCAGCGGGTCGACATAGGACTGGCGCACCAGAGGCTGGGCGGCAAGATGGAAGATCACGCGCGGCCTGACCTCGGTAATGCGGCGGGAAAGGCTGGCCCGATCGCGGACATCGCCCAGCGCATGATCCATCACCTCAGCCACCCGGCACACCTCAAACATGGCGGGCGTGGTGGGCGGCGCCAGGGCATAACCCGAAACCTGTGCCCCCAGCCGCGCCAGCCACAACGACAGCCAACTGCCCTTGAAGCCGGTGTGGCCGGTGACCAGAACCCGCTGATCGCGAAACGCCTGTTGCAGAAGCTCGCTCATGCCCACGGCACCCTGGGCTGGCGCGCCAGCCGATCCAGCAGTTCCCAGTCACGCGGCGTATCCATGCACTGCCAGAAACCATCATGGCGATACATCATCAGTTCGCCGTCGCGCGCCGCCTGCTCCAGAGGGTAGCGTTCGAGCATGATCTGGTCGGCGTCTGACCGGGCGCAGTAACGCTCCACAAACTCCCGGTTCAGCACCATGAAGCCGCCGTTGATATAGCGCTCCGTCTGGCCGGGTTTCTCCTTCATTTCGGCGACCCGGCTGCCCTCCAGACTCAACTCGCCAAAACGGCCGGGCGGCGCCACGCCGGTGATGGTGGCCTGACGGCCATGCTGCCGGTGAAAGGCCAGAAGCCGGTTGAAATCCAGGCTCGCCAGACCATCGCCATAGGTCAGGAAAAACGGCTGGTCATCGAGATATTTTGCCGCCCGCGCAATGCGCCCCGCCGTCATGGTTTCCGTCCCCGTGTCGGCGATGGTCACTGTCCAGTCCTCGCCGCACGGCGCTAGAAGTTCAACATCGCCGCTTGCCAGCGACAGGCGGAAGTCGCTGCTCAACATGCGATAATTGAAGAAATATTCCTTGATCTTTTCACCAAGGTGGCCGGCACAGATGATGAAGTCCCGAAAACCCTGGCGGGCGTAGGAATCCATGATGTGCCAGAGAATGGGCTTGCCATTGATAATGACCATGGGCTTGGGGATGCGCCCTTCCGTCACTTCGCCCAGACGCGTTCCCTGACCGCCGCAAAGCAACATGACTTTCATGACGCCACCCCGGAGTTCTGGTTCATCGACACGGCATATCCTCCCGAAACGCGACCACGATTACCATGAGGCAAAAAGGCCGCAGAAATCCATGGCCTCTGCGTGCCTCAGCCTGTCCTTCACCGCCACATCGGCAAACTGCCGGTGTTTGACCAGAATGATGTGCAGATCAGCCGCGGCCAGAGCCTCCTCGACGCTGACCAGCCGGAAATCCGGATGACTGGCGATATTGGGCTCAACCGCCATGACCTCGTGGCCCCGCGCCACTAACTCTCGGGCAATCTCCAGCGCCGGCGATTCCCTCAGGTCATCGATATCCGGCTTGAAGGCCAGGCCGAGGCAGGCCAGCCGGGGCGGACGGCCCAGGGTGCCGGCCAGAGCCTTCATGCGCGCCAGAATTTTTTCCACCACCCAATGAGCCTTGTGATTGTTGACCTCGCGCCCGGTGCGGATGAGGGGCGACAGGTCAGGCGCGCTTGCCACGATGAACCAGGGATCGACCGCGATGCAGTGTCCGCCCACCCCCGGACCGGGCTGCAGAATATTGACGCGCGGATGCTTGTTGGCGAGCGCAATGAGCTTCCAGGCGTCGATGCCCAGCCGGTCACAGACCATGGAGAGTTCATTGGCATAGGCGATGTTGACATCACGAAAGCTGTTCTCGGCCAGCTTGCACATTTCGGCGGTGCGGGCATCGGTTTCCACCACCTCGCCAGTGACGAAGATGCGATAGAAGTCCGCCGCAGCCTTGGCCGCCGCCGCCGTCAAGCCGCCGACAATGCGGTTGTTGCCGGTGAGTTCCTCAAGGATACGCCCGGGCAAAACCCGCTCCGGGCAATAGGCGAGGTGAAGGCTTGCTGTGTCCGCCCCCGCCTCCTGCAAAATCTCGGCAACCTTTTCGGTGGTGCCCACGGGCGAGGTCGATTCGAGAATGATGACGTCGCCTGCCTTGACCAGCGGAGCAATGCTGCGCGCCGCCGCCAGCACATGGTCAAATCCGGCCTGGGGCAGGGAAGGCCCAACCGGAAAGGGCGACGGCACCCAGACCAGAAAGACTTTCCCCCCCTGCGGTTTTTCATGGGCCGTGAGTCGGCCTGAGGTGACCGCTTCCCGCACCGCCTCTTCCAGACCCGGCTCGTAAATGTGGATGCGGCCCTGATTGATGGTCTGAACGGCATCGGCATTGATGTCGACACCGATAATCTGAAGATCGTGGCGGGCCAGCACTGCCGCCATGGGCAAACCGATATAGCCCAGTCCCAGAATGCAGATTTTCTTGGTCATGATATCCCTGTCATCCCCGCGCCACGGCAGCACTTCCACCCTGTGCCGGGGACCAAATACCCCTGTAAATCCAAAGCTTTTTCAGTTTCTGCGGCAAAGCCCCCAGCCGCCTGTCTTGCTTCCTTCTATGCCCCCCGCTGGCATCGTGGCAATATCCCGGACCCCTGCACTGTTCTAGAGCAACCGGCGGTCAGTTGGAATCAACTGCCGCCGATAAGTTGCTCGAAAATCAATATGTTGGCGCAACTTTTCTCTCTCAAATCGTTCCGATTTGATCGTCCGTTGCGCCAGAGCGGAATGCGCTTTGATTGCATCAAAGCATCCGCTCCAACTGCTTGATCGCGAGCAACTTTTCTGACTATTGCCGATTCCGTCAAAAGTCAGGTTGCTCGCGTGACTTCCTGCCGGATGCGCCGCGCAGCACCCGTGCCTGTCGTCCCGGCATGGCGTGGCCGATCCCCATCCGCATCCAGTGCAAGCCGGAAAATCCGGTCCACATCGATCACCCCGCCATTGGGTTCCATGGAAGCGCGGATCGCCGCGATCTCCTTCTCGAGTTGCAGCCACGGCAGGTAGAACTCCCGGCTCTTGAGAATGCGCTGATGCGGTGTGATCGACACATCACGACCGATCTGCAGTTCCTCGTAGAGTTTTTCACCATCGCGCAGGCCGATGAACTTGATTTCGACATCACCGACGGGATTGTCGGCCGTGCGCCGCGTCAGGCCGGCAAGCTCAATCATGGTCTCGGCCAATTGCACGATCTTCACCGACTCGCCCATGTCGAGCACGAAAACCTCGCCCCCTTCGGCCATGGCCCCCGCCTGGATGACCAGTTGCGCGGCCTCCGGGATCAGCATGAAATAGCGGGTGACCTCCGGGTCGGTGACCAGCACCGGGCCGCCTCTGGCAATCTGCTCCTGAAACAGCGGCACCACCGAACCGGTGGACCCCAGGACATTGCCAAAGCGCACCATGGCGAAGATGGGCTTCTCGCCCTGGCGCGCCGCCAGCGCCTGAATGACCATTTCCGCCACCCGCTTGGAGGCGCCCATGATCGAGGTGGGCCGCACCGCCTTGTCGGTCGAAATCATGACAAAGAGCTTGACCTTGCTGGCGATCGCCGCCTGCGCCCCCGCCAGGGTGCCAAAGACATTGTTGGTGATGCCCGCCAGCGCATTCTCCTGCACCATGCGCACATGCTTGTAGGCCGCCGCATGGAACACCACCTCGACCCTGTGCTCGGCCATGATGGCCGCCATGCGCTGCCGGTCGAGGATGTCGGCCAGCAGCGGCACCAGAGCCGGCGCCTCATTCCGGCCCGCAATGCGCGCCTCCATGTCGCGGTTGATCTCGAAGAGCGCAAACTCATTGGTGTCGATCATGACGATCTTGGCGGGCCCGAAGGGACAGGCCTGGCGCACCAGTTCAGACCCGATGGAGCCGCCTGCTCCCGTGACCATGATCACTCGACCGGTCACGGCCTTTTCCATCAGCGCCCGGTCCGGCGGCACGGGATCGCGGCCAAGAAGGTCTTCAAGGTGGATGGGCCGCAGGGCGCTGACATCAATCCGGCCGTCGATGATTTCATCGAGCGCCGGCATGATCTTCACCCTGAGGCCGCGCTCCAGCAACATATCCACGAGCGCGCGGCGGCTGGCACGGTTCTGGCGCGGCTTGGCAATGACCGCCTCCTGGGCCCGCGTCTTCACCACAACCTCATCCAGCTGTTCGGATGAATAGACCTTCAGCCCGGCGACCACGCGCTCCACCAGCGTATAGTCCGTATCCACGAAGGCCGCTGGCCGGAACCGGCCCTGCTGCCGCAGCGCTTCTGCCAGCGCCTGGCCCTCGCGACCTGCGCCATAGATGATGACCGGCACCTGCTCCTTCAGCGGCAAGCTGTGGGCCAGCGGCTTGGTCAAGGCCCAGGCCGCACCACGGCGAAGCGCAATCATCGCCAGAATGGAGAGCATGCCATAAATCAGCACGGTCGATCGGGCAAAACCGGAAATGCCGAAGAATAACAGTGCGAACGACCACAGCAGGGGCACAACCAGCTGCGAGATCACCAGCCGTTTTTCCAGGCTCATGGAATAGCTGCGCGACGACGAGCGATAGACGCCAAACAGGATGGCGGAAACAATGGAGAGGATCGGCGCCATCAAATAGAGATGGGCCCGATCACCGGGCGGCATTTCCAGTGCCGAAATGCGCAGCGCATAGGCGATGAGAACCGCCGCCGTCAGAACCACGAAGTCGGCCGCCGCAACAATCATCATCTTGGTGAAGAGGTCGCGGCTCTGCAACCAGTCCGCCAATCTGTTCCAGCGCTTCACGGCACTGCTCCTGTCCGCTGTTTCCCGGCTTGCTGACGTGTCATCCGCCCATCCCCAAAAATCCCGCCCGCAACTGCTATGGGCCCGGTGGCGCAGATTCGCGCTTGGTCACGGCGATATTGTCATAAAAGGCCCGCCCGGAAATTTCCTGGTCGAGGGCGGTCCGGGCACTGAGTTCAAGCCGCAAGATCTGGGTATCGCAACCGCTGTCCGGCACCGTGAAGGCGGCCTCGAAGGGTGCCCAGGCCATGGTGTCGCGCAGCGCCGGGCTTTCCGCAAGGGGGGGCCCGGCCTGCCCGGCACAATGAATGCGCCACACCAGCCCGCCCGCATTGGCCAGGTCCTCGGCCTTGCCTTCACCGCTGAGGATATAGGTGCCGGGCGACAGGCGGATGTACTGGAACAGATTGGCAAAGGCGGTGCGGCCCGGCGCAAAATCGATGCGCACCACCTGATCGGCACTGCCGGCGGCGCGCGGCGTCAGGCGCAACTCAACATTATCCATGGGCCGGAAGGTCCAGTCAAAAATCCGGTTCACGATGTCCGCCTTGAAATCGCCGTCAAACACCGTGCCGGCGCGGCGCAGCTCCGCCTCGCTCAGCGAGTTGAGCCAGATGAAATAGGCCTTGTCGTATTCCTTGATATTGACCAGACGATCGACCATTAGGCCAAGCTGCTGATCTGAAACCGGCGAACCGGCCTGGCGCAATTCGGTGATCAGTTGATAGGCGGCGGCAACGTCGAAGGAGCCGCTGGTGACATGATCGATGAGCCGGGCGCGCCACGGCGGATTGGTCTTGAGCACCTCCACCAGCGCACCGCGGCGCTCCCCCTCCAGCGCAAAGGAGGCCAGGCTGGGCAGTAAATTTCCGATTTCCGCCGGGCGCGCCCGTGTCAGGCCATCGAGCCGATAGAGGGCACCGCGGTAATCCTTGGCGTTCAGCAAGACCTGCAACAGGACCGCCTGCACACCGACATCGCGGAGATTGCGGTCTGCCGCCAGACGGGTCAGGGCCTGCACCTGGTTCGGATCCCCCGCCACCTCGGCCAGAACGAGAAGATTCTTCAGAGCCTTGATATCAAGCAGATTGCTGTGCAGCGCCGCCTGCTCGCGCGCCAGCAGGGCCGCGCGTTCAGTCTCCGGCATGGCCTTGAGGGCTTCAACTGCCTTTTCCGGTGGCGTGTCCTCGGGCACCAGGGCGCGTGACCCCGGGTCCGCCAATCCCTGAATCAGGAAATAGAGTGACAGGGCGGTGATCAACCCGGTCAAAACCAGGGCAAACCAGAAGCCGCCGCGCGGCCGGGTGAACATGACTTGAGATGGCGCTCCCGCCCCCGGCCTGATTTTGTCTGCTTTCACCTCAACCATCGGCTGCCCCACTATTGCAATGCCGCCGACAGCCAGGCGACGGGCCGCTGCGCCAGATCATGAACCATAACCCCCAAGGGGCGGCCTTCGACATAACTCCAGGACACGAGTCCCAGGCCTGCAACCAGCGCCGCCACCGCAGAGCGGCGGAGCCATCGCTTCGACCTGCGCTCCTGCGTCAGGGGAACCCGCGACGCGATGACCGAGGGCACACCATGATGATGGCGCTGCCGACGCAGTCCGGCAGATGGCGGGATTGAGGGCCGTTTTACCGGTTTGGCGATCACATCTGCTGCTGCCGGTTTCGGTTCCGGACCGGCGTCCGCCGCCGCCGCAACGGGCCGCCCGACAAGGGCCTTGTCCAGCCGCTCGGCCGCCCGGGAGACCTTGAGGAACAACTGGCTTTCCCACCTGCTGGGATTGCGGTCCGGATGCAGCCACTTGAGCAGCCAGCGCTTGTGGTCACGCACCTGCTCGCGCCGTGCATCAGGCCCAAGCCCCAGCAGCCGGAAATCATCGCCCTTGGCCTGAAACAGCGCCTGCTGGAGAAAGAACACCGCCGCCTGGCGCATCTGCTCCGGCGTCAGCGCGCCGGGCAGAAGCTTGCCGTCCCGGTTCGGCAATTCGCCGGCGGCAATCTTGATGACATCCAGCATGCCCGGCGGCAACGGCCCGGTTTGCACCGCGCGCGCCATGAGCGGACGATGATAGAGGTCACAGGCTATGTGGATGGCCTGCCGCTCGGACATGGCTCAGTCCTGTCCGTGCGGCAATTGTTTTACGCCATAGGAATGATACTCATAATCACCATAGCCATAGCCATAACCATAACCGGTTGCGGCAGCGTCAAACTTCGACAGCAGAACACCGATGATGTTGGCACGGGCATATTGCAGGCGGCGCAGCGCCACCTTGACCACGTTGCGCCGGGTCTCGTTGGCCGCCACCACCAGCAGCGTGGCCTGCACCACATTCGACAGCAAGGGTGAATCGGCAAGACCCATGACCGGCGGCCCGTCAATCAGCACGATGTCAAAGGACTCCGCCCCCAGCGCCATGAGCGACATCATGCGCGGGCCGGACAGGAGTTCCGCCGGATTGGGTGGCAGCGGCCCGGCGGTGATCACCACCAGCCCCTCGGTGGGCGTGGTCTGCACCACCTCCTCGGGGATTTTCTGACCGGTGAGATAATTCGACAGACCGACCTCATTGCTGATCAGCAGCCGCCGGTGCAGCGAGGCGTTACGCAGATCGCCATCCACCAGCAGCACGTTGAGGCCGATGTGAGCCAGCGACTTGGCCAGCGCGATCACGGTTGTGGTCTTGCCTTCGGACGGTTTGCTGGAGGTCACCAGCAAGGTCTTGGGCAGGCCCGAGGCAGTGGCGAATTGCAGGCCGGTGCGCAACGACCGGATGGCCTCGCCCACGGGCGAGCGTGGGTTGTCCACGGCCTGCTCCATGGTCAGACCGGCCTGCGGCTTGGGAATGACGCCCACCACCGCCAGACCGATTTCGCGCTCCACGTCTTCCGGCGCCTTGAAGGAGTCATCCAGGTAGTCAATGCCGAGGGCAAGCAGGATGCCCGCCAGCAGGCCGGACAGGAGACCCAGAGCCAAGTTCAGGACAAGCTTCGGCGAACTCGGCCTGCCCGGCACAATGGCGCGGTCCACGACCGAGACATTGTTGGTGCCGACCGCACCCGAAATGCCGATCTCCTTGTAGCGCTGCAACAGGCCGTCATAGAGGGTCCGGTTGGTATCCACTTCGCGCTGCAGAATATTGTATTGAATGGACCGGTTGCGCTGGTCCACCACCTGGTTCTTGGTGGCGTCGAGTTGCCCCTGCAACTCTTCTTCGGCGCGGCGGGACGCATTGTAGCGCGCCTCGATGGCGTCCTTGATGGCCTGGATTTCCGTCTGGGCCTGGCGGTCCAGTTCCTTGATCTGGTTGCGCAATTGCACCATCTCCGGGAAGGCCGGCTTGTAGATGCCCAGTTTCTGCTGATAGGTGGCCGCCAGCTGCGCCCGCAGCGTGCGGTTTTCCTGAATGGTCTTGCTGTCGAGAATTTCCTGCAGGCCAAAGCCGTCGGTGCGCTTGGCTTCTTCCCACAGAAGCTCCTGCTTGACCCGCTCGTTGCGCGCATCCGTGAGCTTGCTGTTGATGGCCTCGAGATCCGAGCCCGAGAGGGTGCGCTTGTCGTCGAGATTGATGATGCCCTGCTGCTCGGCATATTGCACCAGTTGCTTTTCCGAATCCTCCAGCTTCACCTTGAGCTGCTGCAACCGCTCCTCAAGAAACTTGCGGGCATAGGACGAAGCGTCATAGCGCCGGTCAAGATTGTCGGCGATGAAGGCCTCGGCATAGCCATTGGCCAGCTTGGCCGCCATCTGCGGATCGGTGTGGTTCACACTGATCTTGACCACGCGCGAGCCGCGCACCGGCGACACGGACAGGATGCTCTTCAGGGCATCGACGGTCTTGGTGGTGCGCGAGTCGAGATCCGGCGCCTTCTCTTCGGGCGGCGCTCCGAAAATCAGGTTCTTCACCATGGTGATGGGAGAAACCGCACCCCGGTTGCTTTCAAAGGCCTTGTTGTTGACGAGGCCAAGGGTGGACACCACGCGCTCAGCCAGCGACCGGCTGCTCAGAAGTTCGTACTGCGTCTGATAGAACTCGGTGCTCGGCCCCGTGTCGTCCTGTTGCAGGGTGCCGACGTTGACCACATTCATTGCCTCGCGGTCGATCTGGATCGACGAGGTGGCGCGATAGACTGGCGTCATCAGGAAGGTGATGACCGCCGCCAAGATCAGGGTGGCCAGCGCCGAGCCCAGCACCAGCCAGCGGTACTTCGACAGGATGCGGAGATATTTGTAGACGTCGAAGCCCTGCGGCTCGCCCGCCTCCGGCTCGACCGGAAACTGCGGATAGACGTGGCCTTCGTAGCGATAGTCCTGCGGCAGATGGCCCGCCGTGCCAGGCACCACGGCACGGTTGCCTCCGTCAAAATTGCGGCCATCGGGAAGAAACTGATCCATGCCCGCCTCTACAGCAACAGACTGAACAGGCCGGTGAGCGGCAGGAAGTTCTTCACGTCACGCAGCGTGGTGCGGCCTGAGGATTCGTCAACCATCACGATGTCGCCCGCCTGCAGGGCGGGATCGGTGATCTGGCCGCTGCGCACCTTGCGGATATCAAATCGCGCCGCCATGCGCTTGTTATTGACCGCTCGGAAGACGATGACCCCGGAAGGATCGGCGACGTCATTGAGCCCCTGGGCCAGGGCAATGGCCTGCAACAGGCTGGTCTTGCCGGTGATGGGATAGATGCCGGGTTTCTGCACCGCGCCATCCACGGTGATGCGCTGGCTGTTGAACTCCTTCACGAAGACCGACACCTGCGGCGATTGCAGGTAGCTTGCCTGGAGCTTGCCGGCGATGTCGCGCTCAAGCTGGGCGGCGGTCCTGCCGCCGGCCTTGATCTGGCGGATGAGCGGCAGGGTGATATTGCCGGACGAGCTGACCTGGACCGTGCGGCTGAGATCGGGAACACCCAGCACCGACACGTCGATGACATCAAGCCCGGCGATCCGGTAATCCTCGCTCGCCGTATCGGCGACCGCATTGCTGGCAAAGATCTGATTGGCCGCCGCCGCCGCCGAACCCTTCGCCGCCCCGCCGCCGGTCTGGGCGAACTGGCCATTGGCCTCAAGACCTGCGCCGCCCAGCGAGCTGTTGCCGGTGCAGCCCGCCAGCACGAGGCCCGCCAGCACGGCCAACATGACCGCCCAGCGCCGTTTCCATTCATATGCCAACATCATCGTCATTCATTCGCCCCCGAACAAACGGCGCCACAAGGTTTTGGGAGCCTGAACCGGCGCTGCGGACACAGCAATGGGCGGCGATTTTTCCGCTGGTTCATTATCCAGAATATTCACCGGCCTGACTAGCACAAGATTGCGCGCCTCGTCCATTCCGACGGCGGCCTCGGCAACCCTGACCGCATCGGACAGAATGGGCGGCCGGGATGTCAGATTGTGGGCGTCGGTGGCGAGAATATGGATCCGGCCCTCGTTCAGCATGCGTTCGGCCCAGTATTGCGGCCGGCGCCCGAAACGCCCGGTCAGTGAGCCGCCGGTGATCTGCATCCACACCCCGCTGTCGCCCAGCCGCTGCACCACGTCATAGTGCTGCTCGATCCACTTCAGACGCTCCGGGTGGGTGAGAATGGGCACAAAGCCCAACATCACGATATTGAACAGCATGTCTTCCATGCGCTGCGGCATGATGTTGTGCGGCGGCTCGAACAGCACATAGCGGCTGCCGTTGAGCGACAGGATTTGTCCGTCCCGCACGAGGGGCAGGAAATCCGGACGGATATGGGCATCGGACCCGGTAACCACCGCAAGATCAATACCCGCTTCCGTCAGGTTCTGATTGAACTGATCAACCCTGCGGCGAATGTCCCCGGCCTCGTTGTCATACATGCCAGGCATGAAATGCGGCGTCGCCGCCATGACCTGTATGCCATCGGCCACCGCCATGCGCGCCATGGCCAACGAGGTTTCCAGATCGGGCGATCCGTCATCGACCCCCGGCAGAATATGACTGTGCAGATCAATCACGTTGACCATTGCTCCCGGCGCCAGCGCCTGCCCGCGTTCTGCGGACGGATAAACCGCTGCAAAACCACAAGACTGTGAGGAATCTTTGACGGTCTCGCACCCGCCCTTCTGATCTCACGACCCGTCGCTCCCTGTGGGCTCGCGCCGGGGCGGTGGTGCGGGCGCTTCACCGGATCCCGCCGGGGGCGCTGGGGTTTTGAAGAAGGGACCCTGCCGGGCCTGACGGCGGGGCTTGTCAGCGGAGTCCAGAACCGGCTCGCGCCCGGCGGCAGGTGCCCTGGCGCTGCGCTGATGGTGATGATGACCCACGGGTTTAGGGCCCCCCGCCATGAACCCCAGGCACAGGGCGAAGACCGCCATCAGAAACGGCATGCGCAGCGGAAAATCGCCGAGCGAATGGAGCAGAAACAGCAGGACCGATATGGACGCCGCGCGCCCCAGCATGTCCTCCACGCCATCCCCCCCCTGCCGCCACACCCGCCAGGTCATGGCGGCATACCACAGCAGGAAAGCGACCATGAGGATCACGGCCGGCAGACCCGCCTCTATGGCCAGTTCCAGCCAGTCATTGTGAGCATGGATGACGAAGTGCTCCATCATGGTGGCGGGTGTCTCATGCAGGGCATAGACCGGCACGAAAGTGCCAAGCCCTGCCCCCCAGGGAAAATAGGTCTTCATGGTGGCCAGCGAGACCGCCGACATCACCGCCCGGTAGTCGGTGGAGAAGTCGGTTTCGGCCAGGCGAAGAATGCCGGTGAGACCGAAAACCACCAGCAGCATGGCGGCCATGATGCCGGCAAAACCCATGAGCTTGGCGGCTGGTGTGGCCCGGGCATCGACCGTCCGCCGCAACGACAGAAGTGGCGACAGGAGGACCGCGAGCATGGCCAGAAGAATCCCGGCCCGCGAGGCCGTGGCCCCCAGGCCCACAATGACCACGCCGGTGAGAACAAGTCCGCCCCCTATCCAGAGGACGGCCCGCTCCAGGTGGTGACGCAGTCCCCCGATCACCAGCGCGAAGAGCAGGGGAAGAACGGCGTAGAGGCTGGCCGCCAGGAGGTTGCGATTGATGAACGGGCCTGTGGCATTGCCGCGCAGGACCGTTTTGTAAAGATAGAGGCTCCCCTCGGCTCCGCCCTGGCGTTGCGCCAGACCCCACAGGGCGGCAGTGACGGCAAGTCCCACCAGCACCGCGCCAATGGAGGCCCGGTGGCGCGGCGCCACCGTTGCCGCCGCCATGAACATGGCAAAGCCCGGCAGGGCGATGAGGAAGGTTTCGCGGGTGAGCGCAGGCGCAAGACTCAGGGCGTGCCAGGCGGGCTCAATCCCGACGACGGGCAGGGATTGGGCCAGGGCCTCCCGTCCGGCAAGACTGGTCCACAGGCCGACGGGCAACGGAATGAGTTGCGCCACAACCAGAACCGTCACCGCGAGGATCAGGGCAAACCCCTGGCGCATGGCACGGGTAATGGAGGCGTCATGCAAACGCCACAGGGATGCCAGCAGCACTGCCAGGCTGATGCCCATCACCGAGAGGCCGGCCCAGGAATAGGGCGAGCGGGTGGCTCCACCCAACAACCACAGCAGGCACAGAAAACCGGCGACGACTAGGCTCCAGCTGCGATTCTGGCTCATCTCCATCCCCCGGCTTATCCCAATGAAAAAGCCGCACACATTTTACAACGTGTGCGGCTTCAAAACAAATCAGGGAAAATCAAGGAGCGGTGGTCGGGGTGTTGCCAGCGTCGCCGCTGTCATTGCCGTCCGACACCAGCACCAGAGTGGCGATACCGACCGCGGCACCGCCGACCAGGAGAAGCGGAAGAGCCATCGGGAAGGCCGCAGCACCGGGCGGATCCATGTCGGCCACCGGAGTCGCGAACACCGACTGGGCCGCACCCATCACCTCACCCTTCTTGCAGGGCGCCTTGGTGGAAATGGTCACCAGCGACGAAGCTTCGGCCGAAATCGAGCACTGGGCCCCGAGATAGGAAATCAAGGCAGAGGCCTTGTCGCCCACCATCACCTTGTCACCGGCATTGAGAAGCGTGCCACTGGCGACCACTTCATAACCTGCACCGCGGTTGATCAGCACCTTGCCGTCAACGGCATCAATCTTGGCCACGCCGGCAGCCAGGGCCGACACCGCACTTGACGCGACAACAACCGCCGCGATCACGCTACGCATAATCTTCATTGCAATACCCCCTGCACGTCGTGAAAAAGCAACTTCGCGTTGCTCAGCTTGGATCGCCATCCTCACAGGAGTCTTCCCCTATCGTTATCAAAAGCTTCGGTCAAGTCACAAATCGTCCGACCGCAGGACAATCTCTGCCAAATAGCTTTGCAACGTTATGGTTAACAAATTGAGAATCCCCAGACCGCCATCCATCCCATTGAAAACATGGGATTGATTGCAGGCAGGTCCCTGTGGATAAAATTTGACCCGCAGAAAAACGAGTGCCGACTGTTGCTTGAGAGCAACCTGACTTTTGATGGAATCAACAAAAATCAGATAAGGTGCTCGCCAGCATAGAGCGGTGGCTTTGAGCCACCGAGGCCAAAACCGCTCTAGAATCATGCCCTGCCACCCTCCTCGATGTCGCCGAAAGACGTCGAAGGGGGAAATTTCCATGGGATCTCAAGCCAATGACAAGACATGACCCTGCAGCGCCCATCGCCATCGTCGGCAGCGTGAACATGGATGTCGCCGCCTATCTCGAACGCTTGCCCCGGCCCGGCGAAACCCTGGCCGGCACCGACTATCGCCTGGGACTGGGCGGCAAGGGTGCCAATCAGGCCGTGGCGGTTGCTCGCCTGGGTCATACGCCGATCTTCGTCGCCCGCCTCGGGCAGGATGACTTCGGTCATGCCGCCGCCCGCGCGCTTTCCAGCCATGGGGTTGATAACACATATTTTTTCTACGATGTTGCCAGCCCTACCGGGATTGCCCTGATCACCGTGGCGATGAGTGGCGAGAATGCCATTGCCATCGTTCCCGGGGCCAATGCCAACTTGAGCCTGGCTGATGTTGCAGCCCGTCAAGCCGACCTCGGGAAGAGCCGGGTGCTGCTGCTGCAACTGGAAACCCCCTTGGCCACCAGCCTTGCCGCTGCCCGAATCGTCCATGCGGCGGGGGGCACCGTGATTCTGGACCCCGCCCCTGCTCCGGCGCAGGCATTGCCACCAGAGGTATTACAATTGGTGGATGTGGTGACCCCCAACGAAACCGAATCGGCGGCCCTTCTCGGCACCGCACCAAGCGACCTGTGCGAGGGCCTGGCCGCCGCCCGGACTCTGGTGAAGCGGGGCTTTGCCACGGCGGTGGTGAAGCTCGGTGCCAGGGGCCTGGCCTATGCCACGGCAAAGACCGCTGACACCATGCCGGCCTTCAAGGTCAAGGCCATCGACACGGTGGCCGCGGGCGACTGTTTCAATGGCGGGCTGGCCCATGGTCTGGCGGAAGGGATGCCGCTCCCGGAAGCCCTGCGCTTTGCCCAGGCCACCGCCGCCCTCTCCACCACCCTGCAGGGAGCCGCCAGCGCCGCCCCCACCCTGGCCGAGGTGGAAACCTTCCTCACGACCGCGCAAACGGTCTGAGGAAGCGGTCTGGGCAATCAGACGATCTTCACCACCGCCGGGTCCCAGCCCCTTGGCGCGGGGAATTGCGGGTCCATCTCCTCCAGCGTCTGGCGCACGATCCGGGCAATGATGCCGTTCCTTACCCAGTTGCGGTCGGCGGGAATGACATGCCAGGGCGCATGCGGGGTGGAACAGCGGGAGAGCGCCTCCTCATAGGCCTTCATGTAGTCGTCCCACAGCGCCCGGTCGTCGAGGTCGCCCGGATTGAACTTCCAGCGCTTGGCGGCATCATCGACCCGCTCCTGCAAGCGCACCGCCTGCTCCTCCTTCGAGATGTGCAGCATGAACTTCAGAATCTTCGTGCCGTTCTGGCTCAGCATCTTCTCGAACTGGTTGATCTCGTCATAGCGCCGCTCAATGGCCTCGGGCGGCGCAAACTTCCTCACCTTCACCACCAGAACGTCCTCATAGTGCGAGCGGTTGAAGATGCCGATCATGCCGCGCGCCGGGGTTAGTTTGTGCACCCGCCACAGATAGTCATGGGCCAGTTCGTCCGGGGTGGGCGCCTTGAAGGACGAGACGGTGACACCGATGGGGCCGCAGGTGTTGAACACCGCCCGCACCGTGCCATCCTTGCCCGATGAGTCCATGCCCTGCAGGATCACCAGCAGCGACCGCTTGCCCTCGGCAAAGAGCCGGTTCTGCAATTCATCAATGGCGGCGGCGTCCTTCTCCACCTGCCTCTTGGTCTCGTCCTTGTCCTTGAAGACCTTGTCGCCGCGCGCGTCCACCCTGGCCAGGCTGAAGCCCTTGCCCTTCACCTGAAATGCGGCGGCAAAGAACGGACTGCCGTCCTCCCTGTCAGTCTTGCCCATGGCCATTCCCCTCATCGCAACCTGCACTCAAGCGTGATCCAAGCCGCTCTTGATTGCAAGGGCCAGAGGTATAAAGCTCGCAAAAGCAATGTGATTTCAGGATTCACCCCAACCCATGACCGATGCGCCCGACAACCGCGCCCAGATCAACAGTCCCTCCTATCGCCTGCCGGTCCTCGATCAGGATTTTCTCCTGGGTGATTCCATGCGGGGCCTGCGCTTCCAGATCGAATATCAGAAGGCCGAGGAGCAATTGCGCCGCTGGGGGGTGGAATCGACCGTGGTGGTCTTCGGTTCGGCCCGGGTGGCTCCCGGTGACGGCTCCGGCTGGTATGAGGCGGCGCGCGCCTTTGGCCGCCTCTGTTCCGAACAGGGCGGGGCCAAGATCAACCATGTGCAGGGCCGCCGCAATGTCATCGCCACCGGCGGCGGCCCCGGCATCATGGAAGCCGCCAACCGTGGCGCCCATGACGTGGACGCACCCTCCATCGGCTACAACATCACCTTGCCGCACGAGCAGGAGCCCAACGCCTATTCCACGCCGGACCTGACCTTCCGCTTCCACTATTTCGCCATGCGCAAGATGCACTTCGCCATGCGCGCCGCAGCCCTGGTGGTCTTTCCCGGCGGCTTCGGCACGCTCGACGAAATGTTCGAACTGCTCACCCTGCGCCAGACCGGCAAGATTGATCAGGTCCTGCCCATCGTGCTTTATGATCAGGCCTTCTGGAGCCGGACCATCAATTTCCAGTCCCTTGTTGAGGCAAAACTCATCGCGCCCAGGGACCTCAAGCTCTTCGCCTTTGCCTCAACCCCCGAGGAAGCCTGGCAGCAGTTGATTGCCCAGGGCCTCAAGACCAGCTAGGGAGCAGCCCTTGTCCATCACCCTTGCCTTCCATGGCGCGGCCCGCACCGTCACCGGCTCCTGCTACATTCTCGATACGGGGTCGGCCCGCGTCATGATCGACTGCGGCCTGTTCCAGGGCTCCAAGACCGAGACCGGGTTGAACTTCCGCCCCTTCCCCTTCCGCCCCGCCGATGTCAATGCCCTGCTCCTCACCCATGCCCACATCGACCATGCCGGCCTCATCCCCAAGCTGGTGAAGGCGGGCTTCGGCGGCAGGATCCATGCCACCGACCCCACCATCGATCTCTGCGCCATCATGCTGCCGGACTCGGGCCACATCCAGGAGCAGGAAGTGAAATTCCTGAACGAGCGCAACCGCCGCCGCGGCCTGCCCGAGGTCGAGCCCATCTACACCCTGATCGACGCCACGCTGGCCATGGAGCGCTTCTCGCCCGTGGCCTACAAGCAATGGTTCAGCCCGGCGGAAGGCATCCGCGCCCGCTACTGGAATGCCGGGCACCTGCTGGGCTCGGCCTCCATCGAGGTGGAGGTGGCGCGGCCCGGGGCCAAGCCGCTCCGCCTGCTCTTTTCCGGCGACATCGGCACCGACCAGAAGCTGCTGGAGCGCGACCCGGAAGCGCCTACCGACCTCGATATGATCATCTGTGAATCGACCTATGGCGGCCGCGACCGCTTCGAGCGCGGCGAGGAGGCCCGCCGCAACCTCATGGCCGAGGAGATCAAGGGCGCAGCCAGCCGTGGCGGGGCGCTGCTCATTCCCTCCTTCGCGGTGGAGCGCACCCAGGAGGTGGTGACCGATCTCGTCTGGCTCATGGATCACGCCATGATCCCCAAGGCGCCCATCTTCATCGACTCGCCCCTGGCCTCCAAGGCCACCCAGGTCTTCCGCAAATATGCGAAGGGCATGGAGAACGGCGACCTTCTGGCCCGCGCCTTCTCGTCGGACTATGTCCACACTACCGAGAGCGTGGAGGACTCCAAGGCGCTGGCCCGCTTCCAGGGTTTCCACATCGTCATTTCCGCCTCCGGCATGGCGGAAGCGGGCCGCATCCGCCACCACCTGAAAAACCACCTCTGGCAGAGGTCCACCACCGTGCTGCTGGTTGGTTTCCAGGCGGCGGGCACGCTGGGCCAAATCCTCGAGTCCGGTGAAAAGCACGTCACCATCATGGGCGAGGACATCCGGGTCGCCGCCACCATCCGCAGCTTCGAGGACTATTCCGGCCATGCCGACGGGCCGGAACTGGTGGCCTGGCTGAAGGAGCGCCTGCCGGTGCACAAGACCCTGTTCCTCACCCATGGCGAGGAGGAGGCGCAGATCGCGCTGGCCGAGGCGCTGCGTGACGGCATCGTGCCCGCCGACTGCATCGTCCGGCCGCGCATCGACGAGATCTATGCGCTGGACGGTGCCGCCTGTGCCCTGCTCGCCGAACAGCCCAGGCCGCGCATCGATCCCCTGCAACTGGCCCGCCTCGACTGGCACAATGACCTGCAGGAGCTGGTGCTCAACATCGCCGACGAGGTAAAGCGGGCGGGCGACGACAAGTCCAGGGCCGTCATCATCCGCCGCCTGCGCCGGGCACTGGCGGGCAGCGACCAGCCGCCCGCGGACCGGCGGCGCGGCCCCATTTCCGGGCCTTCCCGCCGCCAGCAGGGCTTTGACGAATAGAGCGGTTTTGGCTTTGATCCATCACCGCGCAAACCGCTCTAACTGATTGATGGCGAGCAACTTTCTGACTTTTGCCGATTCCGTCAAAAGTCAGGTTGCGCTAGATGTGGAGCCTCAACAGGTTGTCCTCGGATATTTCGAGGCGACTGATGGGTGTCATTGAGTTTAGGCCGCCGTGTGGGCGATGCCAATTGTATCGATGGGTCCAGAGGGGGAGTTGTTCGGCTCTGGCATCGGATGTGGGATAGCTTCGGG
>CALMUW010000066.1 GCA_937872985.1 uncultured Alphaproteobacteria bacterium | reverse complement strand
ATCCTGATCGTCACCCACGACCGCTACTTCCTCGACAATGTCACGGGCTGGATTCTCGAACTCGACCGCGGCCGGGGCATTCCCTACGAGGGCAATTACTCCGCCTATCTCGGCCAGAAGGCCAAGCGTTTCGCCCAGGAGGCGCGCGAGGACGCCGCCCGCCAGAAGGTTCTGGAGCGCGAGCAGGAGTGGATCGGCCGCAGCCCGCAGGCGCGGCAGGCCAAGAGCAAGGCCCGCCTCAGGGCCTATGACGAATTGCTCAAGGTCAACGAGGAGCGCACCCGGTCCAACACCGCGCAGATCATCATTCCGCCAGGCGAGCGCCTGGGTTCGGTGGTGATCGAGGTCGAGGGCCTGAACAAGGCCTATGACGACAAGCTCCTGATCGAAAACCTGTCCTTCAAGCTGCCGCCCGGCGGCATTGTCGGCATCATCGGACCGAACGGCGCGGGCAAGACCACATTGTTCCGTATGCTGACGGGTCAGGAACAGCCGGACAGCGGCACGGTGCGCGTGGGAGACTCGGTGAAGCTCGGCTATGTTGACCAGAGCCGTGACGACCTCGACCCCGACAAGACCGTCTGGCAGGAGATTTCCGGTGGTGCCGACGTGATCTATCTCGGCAAGCGCGAGATGAACTCGCGCGCCTATACCGGGGCCTTCAACTTCAAGGGCGGCGACCAGCAGCAGAAGGTGGGCACGCTTTCAGGCGGTCAGCGCAACCGGGTGCATCTGGCCAAGATGCTGAAGTCGGGGGCCAATGTGCTGCTGCTCGACGAGCCGACCAACGACCTCGACACGGAAACGCTGGCGGCACTGGAAGAGGCGCTGGAGGATTTCGCGGGCTGCGCCGTCATCATCAGCCACGACCGCATGTTCCTCGATCGCCTGGCGACCCACATCCTGGCCTTCGAGGGCGACAGTCATGTGGAATGGTTCGAGGGCAACTTCGAGGCCTATGAGGAAGACAAGAAGCGCCGCCTGGGCGAGGACGCGGTCAATCCGCACCGGGTGAAATACAAGAAATTCGAGCGCTGATCCCCGCCTTGCCGGCACGGGAACACTTTCCTCGTCCCGGCGTTTCCTCCCTGGAGGCAGGGGCAGGACATGGTGAAGCGAGCGGTAAAAAGAGCGCCGGTCAAAAGGCCGGTCAAGGCGGCAAAGGGCAAGGCGGCACCGGTTGCGGCAGGTTCGGCCCTGGTGCTGATCAACCGGGGTTCCGGCACGGTGCGCACACGCGGGCCGGACGCGATTAAAACCGTGGTGGAAGAATCCCTTGCGCGGCATTTCTCACCTCTTTCGGTAAGGTTTTTCGAAGGTGATATCGGGGCGGAGATCGCGCGCGCCCTGAAGTCCAGGACGCCGCCCGCCGTGATCATTGCCGGGGGCGGCGACGGCACATTGGCCGCGGCGGCGCAGGCATTGGTGGGGTCCGACACGGTCATGGGCGCGCTGCCGCTGGGCACCATGAACCTCTTCACCCGCTCACTCGGTTTCTCCAGGGTGCTGGATGAGGCGCTGGCGCAATATGGCGAAGCCACGCCGGATGCGGTGGACGTGGGCCTGGCCAATGGCAAGGTGTTCCTGCATCAGGTGTCGCTTGGCCTGCAACCGCGCATGGCGCGCCTGCGCGAGCGCATGGGTTATTCCAGCCGCTTCACCAAGATGCTGGGCGCGGCGCGGGCCTTTCTCATTCTCGCGGCCCGCCCCCGGATGGTGCGGGTGCGGGTGGAGGCCGACGGCGCGGCGCGCAAAATCTCCACCCCCATGCTGGCCGTCACCAACAATGAATTGGGCGGGGCGGGCGACCCCTCGCTGCCGGCGCGGCTCGATCAGGGCATCCTTGCCGCCTATGTGCTGGAGGGTCTGTCGTTTCGTACGCTGTTCGGGCTGGCGCGGGATTATCTCTTCGACCGGGTGAAGGACAATCCGGCGGTGGAGACGATGACCGCCAGGGAAGTGATCCTGACGCAGCGGCCCAGCCGTCTGCTGAAGCGGCGGCGCAAGGGGGTGCTCGCCTCGATGGATGGCGAGGTCATGGTGCTGGAAAATCCGATAAGGGTTGAGATCAGGCCGAAGGCGCTGAAGGTCTTGCGCGCGGCGGCGGCGCGCTCAGACGGGATGTGACTTCTGCCGCGCCAGCCGCCGCCGTTCGCGGCGGTGATGCATGCCGGTGAGTCCCATGCGCACCAGCTTGTAGCAGATGGCGGCAGCCATGAGCCCCAGGGGAATGCTGCCGATGGTCATGGGCATGAGATAGGGACCAAGGGCCCTGGCTATGGCGTGGAGGGTGGCGCTGGGACCGTCGCTCCACAGCGATGTGCTGTGGGGGGTGAGATCGATGCTGATCGAGCTGAGGTGCGGACGGCCCTGGATGAGGGCACCGAGGTTATAGGTCGCCAGAAAAATGGGCGGAAAGGTGAGGGGATTGCCCACCACCGTGCCCGCCGCCGAGGCAAGAATATTGCCGCGGAGCGCCAGCGCAATCAGCGCCGCCATGATGAAGTGCAGTCCGAGGAAGGGGGTGAAGGAAACGAAAGCCCCGGCGGCAAAGCCAAGTGCAATCTGATGATCGGAGACCTTGATGCGGTGCAGGCGCAGCAGGATGAAATGCCACAGGCGGCGCAACCCCATGCGCGGCCAGATGAGGTCGCGGAGGTGGTGGTGGCGTGGTTTCGGGTTGCGGCGTTTGAACATGGCGGCAAATCACTGCGGCCACAGTGCCGCGACAGTAGTTAATATCGCCTCAAATTGCGCCTGCCCTATGGCTGAGGTCACGGCTGCTCCGGCAGTTTCCAGTCAATGGGTCGCTGGCCCTGCGCCATCAGGAAGGCATTGGCGCGCGAGAAGGGCCGCGAGCCGAAGAAGCCGTTATGCGCCGAAAGCGGCGAGGGGTGGGGCGAGGCGATGACCAGATGGCGCGTCCGGTCCACGAAACCCGCCTTCTTCTGGGCATAGGAACCCCAGAGAATGAAAACCACCGGCTCGGTCTTTTCATTCACCAGGCGGATGACGGCATCGGTGAAGCGCTCCCAGCCCTTGCCCTGATGGGAGGCGGCGCGGTGGGCTTCCACCGTCAGCACCGCATTGAGCAGGAGAACGCCCTGCTGGGCCCAATGTTCGAGATTGCCGTGGCGCGGCGGGGCAAGCCCCAGATCGGTCTGCATTTCCTTGTAGATGTTGATGAGCGAGGGCGGTGGCGTCACGCCGGCGCGCACCGAAAAGCACAGGCCATGGGCCTGACCGTCGCCATGGTAGGGGTCCTGACCCAGGATGACCACGCGCACCTGATCGAGCGGGGTCGCATCGAGCGCGTGGAACCATTCCGAGCCCTTGGGGAAGATGTTCTTTCCGGCCTCGCGTTCCGCCACCAGAAAGTCGCGCAGGGCCGCCATGTAGGGTGCGTCGAATTCGGGTTTCAGGGGCCCAAGCCAGCTTTCGTGCAGTTTCACCATGGCGGAAGTGTGCGAAACGGCAGCACGTCTGTCCATGGGCCGGGACGGCTTTTCCGCCGGGTCTTTTGCGAATCCCGGAAATGATTATCCTCCCGCCCACGATGGCCGACTGGAATCCCGCCCTTTACCTGACCTTTGCCGATGAACGCGCCCGCCCGGCGCGCGACCTCTTACAGCAGGTGCCGGTGAAGGATCCGAAGCTGATCTATGACCTGGGCTGCGGGCCGGGCAATTCCACAGCGCTGGTCTATCGCGCCTTTCCCGAGGCCACGGTGATCGGGGTGGACAATTCGCCGGCCATGCTGATCGAGGCCAAGTCGGCGCTGCCGCATCTGGAGTTCGACAAGGCCGACATCACCGATTGGCGCGCGCCGCCGACCACCGACCTCCTGTTCGCCAACGCCACCTTCCAGTGGCTGCCGGACCATGCCGGACAGATGCTGCGCCTGCTGCGGCAGTTACGCCCCGGCGCGGTGCTGGCGGTGCAGATGCCGGACAATCTGGGGGAGCCGTCGCACCGCATGATGCATGAGGCAGCACTCTATGGTTCGTGGGTGTCGCTGCTGCATCAGGCGGCGGAGACGCGCCAGCCGCTGCTCACGCCGGGGCAGTATTACGAGATGCTCAAGCCCTATTGCGCCCGCCTCGACATCTGGCGCACCACCTATGTGCATGCGGTGAACGGCATTCAGGGCATCATCGACATGTTGTCGTCCACCGGCCTCAGGCCCTGGCTGGATCCGCTGACGGCGGCGGAGAAACAGGCCTTCCTCATCGATTACACGGTGCGGCTGGCCAAGCATTATCCGGTGCAGCGCGACGGCAAGGTGCTCTTGTCCTTTCCGCGCCTGTTCATCGTGGCGCAACGATAGGGGGGTTATGATGTTTATTCTCTATGGACGTCCGGGTTCAGCCTCGGCGGCGGTGGAGGCTGTGCTGGCCGAAGTGGAGGCACCGCATGAAGTGGTGCATGTGCCGCGCACCGACGAGGCGAAGATTGCCGCCGCGGGGCATCGCGATGTGCCTGCGGTGGAGGTGCCCACGCTGGAATTTCCCGATGGCAGCCGCATGGCGAAATGCGCGGCGATCCTCCTTCATCTCGCCGATCTCTATGCCGCCCACGGTCTGGCCCCGGCGCTGCGGGCGGCCGAACGGCCGCGCTATACCGAATGGATGATCAACCTGGCGGCCAAGTTTCATTCCGCCGATCTGCGCCTGTTCCAGCCCTTGCGCTTTGCCCGCAACGCCGACATGGCGGCGGCGGTGGAGGATCAGGCGCGGGCCGAGATCGCCACGCGCTTTGCCAGGCTGGCGGCGGCGCTGGGCGATGGGCCCTTCCTGCTGGGCGAGAGACTGTCGGCGGCGGATATCTATGCCGCCATGCTCATCGGCTGGGCGCCCGATGTGGAGGCGCTCTTGAAGGCGCAGCCGGCGCTGGCGCGCCTCTACAATGGGGTGGCGTCGCGTCCGGCCATCGCGCCCGTGTGGCATCGCAATGGCATGATCGCCGCAAGGTAGCGAGGGGTGGCGGTCACTCCGCCGGCAGGCCAAGGCCCAGCACGCGGCAGATGGCATAGACCAGGTCGGCGCGGTTCAGGGTGTAGAAGTGGAAGTCGGTCACGCCCTCGCGGCGCAGGGCATGGACCTGTTCGGCGGCGACCATGGCGGCCACGAGATTGCGCGTCTCCGGTTCCTGATCGAGACCGGCGAAGCGCCGCGCCAGATCGGGCGGAATATGGGCGCCGCATTTGCCGGCAAATTCCGACACGCGGGCGAAATTGGTGATGGGCAGGATGCCGGGCACCAGGTTGATGTCGATGCCGCGCGCCGCCACGCGGTCGCGCAGGCGCAGGAAGAAGCTGTTGTGGAAGAAGAACTGCGAGATGGCGCGGGTGGCACCGCTTTCGGCCTTGTCGGCCATGAAGGCCAGGTCTTCCTCGATGGAGACGGAATCGGGGTGGCGCTCGGGATAGGCCGAGACGGAGACTTCGAAGTCGCCGATGTCGCGGATGCCGCGCACCAGATCGGCGGCGTTGCGATAGCCGTCCGGGTGGGGGCTGAACTTCTGGCCGACACCGCCCGGCGGGTCGCCGCGCAGCGCCACGATGTGGCGCACGCCTGCGTCCCAGTTGGCGCGGATCACCTCGTTCACCTCGTCCCTGGTGGCAGCCACGCAGGTCAGATGCGCGGCCGGCTTCAGGGAGGTTTCGGCGGCGACGCGCGCCACGGTGGCCAGGGTGCGGTCGCGCGTGGTGCCGCCCGCGCCATAGGTGACGGAAACGAAATCCGGGCGGATGGTTTCAAGCTTGCGCAGGGTGGACCAGAAGGAGGCCTCGGCGTCCGTCTTGGGCGGGAAGAACTCAAAGGACACGGTGAGGTCGGATTTCTTCGCGTTCATGGGCGCACCATTTTTCGTTCACGCCTGGCCGCGACAGGTTCAGCCGCAGCGGGCAGGCGGGCCAGCCACAGCGACACGGTCAGCCCCTGACTGGTCTTGAGCCAGGGGGGCGGCAAGACCTCGTGGGCTTCGAGCTTCAATCCGGCGCGCGCCAGCCAGCGGCTCATCTGCTCGGCCGAGATGCCGAGGCGGCGGTGGGCGTGGTCGCTGCGCAACTCCTCCAGCTCATGCGGGGCAAAGTCGGCCAGCAGCAGGCGGCCCCCCGGCCTCAGGATGCGCGCGGCTTCGACGAGGGCCTTGTGCGGATCGTCGAGGTAATGCAGCACCTGATGGATGGTGACGAGATCAGCGGCACCATTGGCGAAGGGCAGGGCATAGATGTCGGACTGGCGCAGTTGCGCCCGGGCCAGGCCGGCCTGATCGAGATGGGCCCGGGCAATGGCCAGCATAGCGGGGCTCTGGTCGATGCCGTTGAGCTGTCCCGCCTGGCCGGCGAAGAGTTCCAGCATGCGGCCTGTGCCGGTGCCGAGGTCGATGAGGGCGGATACCGGAGCGGGGCCCACCATGGCGCGCATGGCGGCCTCCACCTCCACCTCGTCCACATGCAGCGAACGCAGCCGGGCCCAGTCGGCGGCATTCTCCTGAAAGTAGTGGCGGGCGCGTTCGGCGCGCTGATGGCGGACCTGTTCGAGGCGCAGGAGATCGGCGGCCAGCGCCTGTTCGCCGCCCGGCAGCATGTCCACCACGGCGCGGCCCAGCGCTCCGCCCAGGCCCTCGTCGCGCAGGCGGAAGAGCACCCAGTTGCCTTCCTTGTGACGGTCGAGCAAGCCCGCCTCCACCATGAGCTTGAGATGGCGGCTCACCCGCGGCTGGCTTTGCTGTAAAATATGGGTGAGCTCGCTGACATTGAGCTCGCCATGGGACAGAATGAAAAGAATGCGGATTCGCGTGGCCTCGGCAGCGGCACGCAGACCGGAAAGAAGTTCATCCATGGCGTGGACAGAAGGCGGCGTCATGGGGCAACATAAACATATCTTTATATAGATGGCAACGGCCATGCCGGTTTTGTCACGAGAAACGGCGAATTTGGTTGAGGGGGAAAGGTCCGCCTTGATTTCTTCATGATATGCCCCCTAATTCGGGGCCGATGCGGTTTTGTGATTGCGGCGAGGTAACAGGCATGAATGTGCGTGACAGGGGGCGGCGCCCGAGCCAGACGTTGAGCCGGCGGCAGCTCATGGCGGGGCTTCTGGGTCTTGCCCTGGCGGGCACGGCGCTCAGTCCGGCCATGGCGCTGTCAGGGCCGGAAGGCTATGTGGACAGCATTGCCGGCGATGTCATGCGCCTGGCCAACGGCGGGGCGCGCGGCGAGACGCTGAAGGGCCAGTTCGCCAGCCTGCTCAATCGCTATATCAACCTGCGCAACATCGCCAATTTCGCGCTGGGGCCATGGCAGAAGCAATTGCCCGAGGCCGACCGCGCCATGTTCTACACGCTCGTCGGCCGTTATGCGGCGGCGCTGTTCGTCTATTACGTGGATGACTTCAAGGGTTCGGAACTGGAGATCAAGTCCACCAGCAAGCAGGGGGCCTTCATCACCATCCAGAGCGCCATCAAGCTCAAGGGCGGCGGCCGCGAGCAGGTGCAATGGCGGGTGACCGGCGGCGACGGCGGCTATCGCGTGGCCGATGTCAATCTCAAGGGCGTGTGGCTGACCATCGCCATGAAGCAGCGCTTCAAGGATGTGCTGACCCGGTCCAGGGGCAATTTCCAGGCCCTCTACGAGGAGTTGCGGAAGGCCGAAACCTGGTGAGTTTTTGGCCTGCCGTTGTGCCGTCATTCAGACAGCGTTAACCATGTCTGGCTGAAGATGGTCCACCCCATTTAAACGGAAGACGATATCATGCTCTCGCGCCGCCATGTTCTGGGCCTGATGGCCGTCATGCTTGCCAGCCCCGCCCGGGCGGAACATCCCTCCGTGGCCTACATGCGGTCCGTGGGCAAGGACATGCTGGCGGCCCATCGCCAGGGCACGGTCTCGGCCTTCATGCGCGTCATCCAGCGCCATGCCGATGTCAGCGGCATCGGCGCCTATTCGCTGGGCGACTACAACAACAAGCTGCCGGCGGGGCAGCGCGCCCGCTATAACCGCGGCGTGGCCAACTTCATGGCGCGTTACTTCGCCGAGCAGTCGCATATCTACACCATCGCCAAATACGACATCGGCGAGGCCACGGTGGACGGCGATGACATTCTGGTGGCCTCCAAGGTCTATCTCATGGACGGCCAGACCTATAACGTCATGTGGCGGCTGCACTGGACGGGGGGGCGCTATCGCGTCACCGATGCCAAGGTGCTGGGCTTCTCGCTGACCTACATGCAGCGCGGCATCTTCACCAGCTTCGTGGCCAAGCAGAAGGGCAATATCGGCCCGCTCATCGTGGCCCTGAACCGCTGATCCTTACCACGCCTTAACCACGTCTGCCCACGCACCATTAACCAGCGCCCGGCGATAATCGCCCCAACTTTCAGTTGGGGGATTTCATGCCTATGCGGTTGTGGATTTTGGCGGGCCTTGCGGGCCTGGCGCTGGCGGCCTGCTCGGATGAGAAGCCGAAGAAATATTTCGAGACCCAGGGCCTGGTGGCCCCCATCAGCGCCTGTGCCGTGGACCCGCGCGCCTTTGGCGAGGCCGAGAAGATTTCCGACTTCCACGAGGGCAACGGCTGCGGCGTGGACAATGCCTGGCGCGTCTACTCCGTGGGCACTGTGCGGCTGTCGCAGCCCGGCACCTTCAACTGCCGGCAGGCGGGGCAGGTGAACCGCTGGATGCAGGGGCCGGTGCAGGCGGCGGCCCAGGATATTTTCGGCGAGCCGGTGGTGGAGTTGAAGGTGGCGGCCTCCTATTCCTGCCGCCCGCGCAACAATGTGCGGGGTGCCAAGCTGAGCGAACACGGCTTCGGCAATGCCATTGACGTGGCGGGCTTCACGCTGGCCAGCGGGCGCACCGTGTCGGTGCTGGAGGACTGGAACGGCGGGCGCGACGAGCGGGCATTCCTGCGCGCCGTGCGCGCCGATGCCTGCGGCCCGTTCCGCACGGTGCTGGGTCCGGGCAGTGACGCCAATCATCGCGATCATCTGCATCTGGATTTGCAGAACCATCGCAGCGGCGGAACTTACTGCCACTAATCAATGGTTTGCCTAGCGCAACGGACGATCAAATCGGAAGGATTTGAGAGAGGAAAGTTGCGCCAACATATTGATTTTTCGAGCAACTTATCGGCGGCAGTTGATTCCAACTGACCGCCGGTTGCTCTAGTAATCCCAAGAATATGATTCAACCTGACCGTCATGGCGTTGCCATGATTGTCACCGATCATCGGCTCAGGAAATGACGGGAGACGGCGATGAAACTCGTGGCGGCAATCATTCTGGCGGGAACACAGTGGGCGTCGGTTGACGGGCCGCAGACGCTTGCGTTTCAGGCCGGGCAGGCGGGCGGCAGCGGCGGATGCAACCGCTATGGTGCCAGTTATCAGCAGCAGGGCGCGCGCCTGCACTTCGGCCCGATCATGGCAACCCGCATGGCCTGTGCGCCAACGGTGATGACACGCGAGCAGAACTGGTTCGAACGCCTTGACCTGGTGGCCACGGCGGAGGTCAGAAACCGCATGCTGGTCCTGAAGGATGGCGCGGGCCATGTGCTGGCCCGGCTGAAGCGCGCCCGCTGAATGGCGGTTGCAATCGGCGGGATCCGGGGGCATATCAGCGGCCATGAGCAAGAAACCGAAATCCGCCGCGCCGGAGAGCGCGTCCGTTGCCGAAGTGCTGCGCCCTGACATGACTCCCAAGGTCGCCGCCAGCCACGCCATCAGTCCGCTCATGTGCTTTCTCGCTGCGGCGGGGGCGGGGGCCATGACGCTCACCATGCTGGGCTATACGGCGGCGCTGTCAGTCTGGGCGCTGGCGGAACTGATGGGCCTGCCGCATTGGGCCTTCTATGGGCTGCTGGCCCTCGCGGCCATTCCGGTGCTGTGGACGGCCCTGTGGGTGGCGGGCCGGGCCTGGCATGTGGAACAGCTCATCAGCCGGGATCAGGACGTTGACACCCCGGTGTTTTCGCTTGGCCGCTACTGGGGCCGCCGTTGAGGCAGTGATCGGGGGCCGCCGCCGGAGTTTCGCATGTCCATCTGGTCGGTTCTCAGCACCATCGGAGATTCTCTCGCCACGTTCTTTGCCGGCGGGCGCGAGGCGGGCAAGCCGCCGGAAAAGACGGTGGCCTTCACCATCGCCATGATCGCGCTTTCGGCCAAGATGGCCAAGGCCGATGGCGTGGTGACCCAGGATGAGCGCGCCGCCTTCCGCGATGTCTTCCATGTGTCGGAGGCCGACATGGGCGGGGTCAACCGTGTCTATGATCTGGCGACGCGTGATGTGGCGGGCTTCGACGCCTATGCCCGGCAGGCGGCGAAACTGTTCGACGCCAGGGCCGACGTCCTCGAGGATGTGCTGGATGGCCTGTTTCACATCGCCAAGGCCGACGGTGTGGTGCACGAGGGGGAATTGGCCTATCTGGCGCAGGTGGCCGGAATCTTCGGCTTTGCGGAAGCAGATTTCGCCCGGGTGAAGGCGCGCCATGTGCGCCTGCCGGAGGAAGACCCCCGTGAGGTGCTGGGCGTGGCCCCGGACACGCCGTTCGATGAGATCAAGAAACGCCACCGCGCGCTGGTGCGCCAGAACCATCCGGACCGGCATGTGGCCGAGGGCGTGCCGCCGGAAATGGTGGAGATCGTGACGCGGCGGCTGGCGCGCATCAACGCCGCCTTTGACCGGATCGAGAAGGAGCGTGGCGCGTGAAGCGCTCGCCGCTGGCCAGCCATCAGCGCAGCGCCGTCAATGTCGAGGCGCGGCGCAACGGCCGCCTGCCGGACATGATCATCCTGCATTACACGGGCCTGCCCACGGCGGCGGAGTCGCTCGCCATGCTGTGCGGGACGGAGGGCGGCGTGTCGTGCCACTATTTCATCGATGAGCACGGGGTCATCACCCAGATGGTCGACGATCACCTGCGCGCCTGGCACGCGGGCGTGTCGTCGTGGCAGGGCGAGATCGACATCAACTCGCGCTCCATCGGAATCGAGATCCAGAACCCCGGCCACAGCGGCGGCTATCCGGCCTTCACGGCGGCCCAGATGATGGCGGCGGCGGACCTGTGCTGCGACCTGAAGCGCCGCCACGACATTCCCGCCCGCCATGTGCTGGCCCATTCCGACGTGGCGCCGGGGCGCAAGATCGATCCCGGCGAGAAGTTCGACTGGGCCTATCTGCATGGCAGGGGCGTGGGCCACTGGGTGGTGCCGACGCCGATCAGCGGCGGCAGCTTTCTGCAGGAGGGCGATCAGGGCCAGCCGGTCGAGGCCTTGCAGGCCATGCTGAAGCTCTATGGTTATGGCGTGGAGATCAGCGGCGTCTATGACGCGCGCACCCGTCTGGTGGTGGAGGCCTTCCAGCGTCATTTCCGGCAGGAACGGGTGGACGGCATCGCCGACCAATCCACCGTGACGACGCTGTATCGGCTGCTGGAGGCAATTCCAACGCTGTGATCACGGCTTGGCGCAGACCGCCAGCAGGCCCGCCACATCGGCCTCGGCGAGGGGGAAGGCGGCCTCGGCCCCATTGAGCCGCAGCCGCACACTGGTGGCACCGGCCAGCGCCTTGGGGATGACCGAAAGACGACCGAGATCGGCCTCGGCGTCGAGCTTGCCGGAATTTTCATCGCGCGTGACCTTGGCGCGGAGCCTGTAGGTCTTGCCTCCGGCGGAAAGGCGGAGCGGCAGGCGCTGACCGGCGCGGGCCTTGCCCCTGACCGGCAGGAAGAGGCTCATCCGCCCCGAGCCGATGCGGCACCAGAGGCTCAAGCCGACATCGTCGGTGTCCGGCACGCCGAACATGAGATAGGCGTCATCGTCGGTCATCTGCAGGCCCCACTGCCGTTCCTGGGCGGCGGCGGGGTTGATGCAGAGAAGGGCGAGAGCGAGGGAGAGTGCGGCGCGCATCAAGATTCCATGCTAGCTGTGTATGCCATCCACGGGAGAAGCCGCATGTATACCCTCTATTGGGACCGGGGCAACGCCAACATGGCGCCCCATGCACTGTTGATTGAACTGGCTCAGCCCTACAGGCTGGCGCGGGTTGACCTGAGCAAGCACGAGCAGCGCGGACCGGATTATCTCAGGCTCAATCCCAATGCCCGCGTGCCGACCATGACCAATGGTGCCAAGGTGATGTTCGAGGCTGCGGCCATCATGCTCTATCTGTGCGAGAACCACCCCGACAAGGGCCTGATGCCGGCGGTGGGCGACGGCCAGCGCCATCTCTTCCTGCAATGGCTGGTCTATCTCACCAACACGGTGCAGGAGGAGTTTCACCGTTATTATCATCCGGATTATCTGGCCACCAGCGCCGCCGCCCAGGCCGAGGTAAAAACCGTGGCGGAACGGCGGCTTGACGCCATGTTTTCACGGATTGATTCAGGTCTGGCCGAGGCCGGGCCCCATCTTCTCGGCGAGAGGTTCTCGGCCGCCGACATCTACCTCGTCATGCTGTGCCGCTGGGCGCGCAACCTGAACAACCCGCCACGGCTTATCCCGCCATCAGGCGGCTGGTGGATCTGGTGTCGGCGCGGCCGGCATGGGCGAAGATGATGGCGGAAGAGGGCATCACCTGGGATGGCCGCAGCGCCTGATGACGCGCCGGATGGGGCAAGGTGCCGGGCTCAAAGATGCGCCTTCGCCTCGTCGCCAAGATGGTTCATGAGCAGCGTGAGATTGCGGGTGTTGGATTTGAAATAGACGTCGAAGATGTCGCCGAGGATGGGCACGGCACCCAGACCCGTGTCCATGGCGACATTGCCCGCCATCTTCACCAGCAGCCGGCCGGGCGCACCGAGACGCCAGGCCTCGGCCAGCACATAGCCGGAGACCAGAAGGCCCACCATGTCGCCCGCACCCGGCACCAGGCCCAACAGCGCGTCGGCCCCCAGCCGGGTCTTGATGAAGGGGATCTTGATGGCCGTATCCATGGTGCGGGCAATGCGGGAGAGCCGCTTCAGCGTCTTCGCCCGGTCGGCGGCGGTGACGGGAACGCGGGCGGCAGAGGCGGTGGCGGTGAAGACGGCCATGGGCGGGCTCCTGTGCAAAACGGGCCAGAGATGGGGGCGGCATTCCCGGTTTCAAGTCTTTTCTTGCCAGAGGGGGTGGCAGCGCCTAACTCCAATCCGCCAGTCGGCCGGATGGCCGCCGCCGCAAGGCCCGAAAGGGCGCGGGGGAGGAAAGTCCGGGCTCCATGGAAGTACGGTGCCGGGTAACGCCCGGCGGGGGCGACCCCAGGGACAGTGCCACAGAAACAAACCGCCCCAGGCTTCGGCTCAGGGCAAGGGTGAAAAGGTGCGGCAAGAGCGCACCGCGGCCCCGGCAACGGGGACGGTCCAGGCAAACCCCACCGGGAGCAAGACCGAATAGGGGTGGCGCGGGGCTTCGGCCCCAGGGCGATTTCCGGCCCGCCGCCCGGGTTGGTTGCGCGAAGCCGCCGGCGACGGCGGCTCCAGATGAATGGCCATCGGCGGGGGCAACCCCGGCCACAGAACCCGGCTTACAGGCCGACTGGCGCTTTCCCTGCCGTGGGGGATTTTTACCGGGTGCCCATGGCCCCGGAATGAATCGCATTTGAAACGATTTGTTAAGATTGCCGGGGGCAATGTCAGGTCATCGTTAACGACTTGTTCACCCGCGAGTTGCCGGTCCATGCTTCCGCCTGCCTTAACCGCCGCGAGGCCCCATGTGCCCGTCCTGCTGGACGCGGTTCTGCGCCAGCTTGCGCCCGCGGACGGCGAGGTTTTCGTGGACGGCACCTTTGGCGCGGGCGGCTATAGCAGCGCCATCTTGGGCGCGGCGGACACGCGGGTCATCGCCATTGACCGCGACGCCACGGCCATTGCCGCGGGCAGCGCAGTGCGCGCGGCGGCGGCGGGGCGGCTGACCCTGGTGGAGGGGCGGTTTTCGGCGCTGGCCGACCATGTGCGCGGGCTAGGGCTTCAGGCGGTGGATGGCGTGGTGCTGGATATCGGGGTGTCCTCCATGCAACTCGATCAGGCGGCGCGCGGTTTTTCCTTCCTGCGCGAGGGGCCGCTCGACATGCGCATGGGGTCCGATGGTCCCAGTGCCGCCGACCACGTGAACCGGCTGGCGCAGGCCGAGCTGGCCAATGTCATCTATGCCTATGGCGAGGAGCCGCGGGCCCGCGCCATCGCCCGCGCCATCGTGGCGGCCCGCACCGAGACGCCCATAGTCACCACGCCCGGTCTGGTGCGCGCGGTGGAGCGCGCCACCGGGCCGCAGCGGGCGCGCGACCGCATTCATCCGGCGACCCGGACCTTTCAGGCGCTGCGCATCTTCGTCAACGACGAGTTGGCCGAACTGGCGGCGGCCCTGTCCGGAGCCGAGCAGATCCTGCGCGCCGGGGGACGGCTGGTGGTGGTCAGTTTCCATTCGCTGGAGGACCGCATCGTCAAGCGCTTCATGACCGAGCGTTCGGGGCACAGGCCCGCCGCCTCGCGCCACCTGCCGGCTCAGTCCCAGGGGCCGGAACCCAGTTTCACCCTGCCGTTCAAGGGCCATGTGGCGGCAGAGGAAGCGGAGGCCGAGGCCAATCCGCGCGCCCGCTCGGCCAAGCTGCGCTGCGCCGTCCGCACGGCGGCGCCGGCCTGGCCCGCCTTCCGCGACGTGCCCCAGGCCCTGGAGGTTTCCTGATGGTCAAGCTCGTCAATGCGCTGCTGGTCTTTGCGGTGCTGGTTTCCGCCGCCTTTCTCTATGGGCTGGAGCACCGCACGCGCGGCGCGGAAAAGATCATTGCCGGGCTGAAGCGCGACATCGCCGAGGAAGGCGAGGCCATGAAGCTGCTGAAGGCGGAATGGGCCAGCCTCATCCGTCCCGACCGGTTGCAGAAGCTGGCCGAGGCCAACGGCAAGCTCAAGCCCGCCATGGTCGATCAGTATGTGAGCCTGAATGAACTGATGAACCGCCTGCCGGATGCGCCGGTGAAGCCGCCGGAAGCCAGAAGCGACGATCCCATCGGTGCCATTCTGAAGGAAATGGAAGAGCAATGAGCGCGGACGAGACCTTGAACGAAGCCCCGCGCGCGCTGGCGGGCCAGAACCGCATCAGGCTGGTGGCGCTCGGCTTTTCGCTGGCCTTCATGGCCATTGCCACGCAACTGGGCAATCTCACCATCATCAACGGCCGCAGCGCCGCCGAGCGGGCCAGCGTGGTGCCGCAGACCCGCCTGCCGCGCCCCGACATCGTGGACCGCAACGGCACCATCATGGCGACCGACATTGCGGTGGCCTCGCTCTTCGCCGATCCGCGCAAGGTGATCGACGTGGACGAGGCGGTGGAACTGATCACCGCCACGCTGCCCGATGTGGATGCCAAGCAGTTGCGCGCCAAGCTGACGAGGCCCGGTTCGGCCTTTGCCTGGATCAAGCGTCAGGTTTCGCCGGAGGAGCGCGACGCCGTCTATAACCTGGGCATTCCCGGCGTGGCCTATGTGAATGAACGGCGCCGGGTCTATCCGCTCGGCAGGCTTGCGGCCCATGCGGTGGGCTATGTCGATCTCGACACCAAGGGCATTGCCGGCATCGAGAAATATCTCGACACGGATGGCGCGATCTACACCGCCTCGCTTGCCAGCCCCGACAAGCCGGAAATGGCCCCGGCACAACTGTCCATGGACATGCGGGTGCAACATGGGCTGACCGATGAACTGGCCAAGGCCATCGCCAAGTATCGCGCCAAGGCGGGCGGCGGCATCATCATGGATTCGGAAACCGGCGAAATCGTCGGCATGGTGTCGCTGCCGGATTACAATCCCAACGACGAGGACAAGCACCTGACCAGCGCCCAGCAGAACCGCATGACCTCAGGCGTGTTCGAACTGGGTTCGGTGATCAAGGCCATCACCTTCGCCATGGCCTTCGACTATGGCGTGACCGACCTCAACGGCTCCTATGACGCGCGCTATCCGCTGGTCATCGGCAATGCCCGGATCGACGACTATCACGCCAAGCACAAGGTGCTGACCGTGCCGGAGATCTTCGTCAACTCCTCCAACATCGGCACGGCCAAGATGGCCCTGCAGGTGGGCGAGGAGAACCATCAGGCCTTCCTGCGCAAGGTGGGGCTGTTCGACCGCATGACCACGGAAATTCCGGAAAGCGCCAAGCCGCTGCTGCCCCGGCGCTGGAGCAAGCTCGTCACCGCCACGGCGGCCTTCGGCCATGGTTTCGCGGTTCAGCCCTTGCAGGGCATCTCGGTCGTCGCAGGCATCCTGAACGAGGGCAGGATGTGCCCGCCCACCTTCCTGAAGCGCACGGCGGAGGAATGCGCCGTGCTGGCCAAGGACATCGTGAAGCCCGCGACCTCGGAAATGATGCGGAAGCTGTTCCGGCTCAATGTGGTGGAGGGCACCGCCGAGGGAGCCGACGCCATCGGCTATCGCGTGGGCGGCAAGACCGGCACGGCGGAAAAGGTCATCAACGGGCGTTATTCCAAGGACCACCGGCTCAACAGTTTCATCGGGGCCTTCCCCATGGAGCGGCCGAAATATGTGATCCTCATCATGCTGGACGAGCCGCAGGCCCTGCCGGAAACCTTCGGCTTTGCCACATCGGGCTGGAACGCCGTGCCCACGGCGGGCAAGGTCATCGAGCGGGTGGCACCGATTTTGGGGATTGCGCCACAATTCACCCAGAAGGATCTGGAAAAACTCGCCAAGCGCAAGGCCAAGGCGCAGAAGGACGGCTGATCATGGCAAACAGGCTGATATATCTGGTGGGCACCGACGGCCGCTTGCCGCCGGGGGCGGGCGATGTGCGGGTGGCCGGCATCACCGCCGACAGCCGCGCCGTGAAGCCGGGTTTCGTCTTTGCCGCATTGCCGGGCACCAAGGTGGACGGCGCCAAGTTCATTCCCCAGGCCATTGCCCAGGGGGCGAGCGCCATCGTGGTGCAGGCCGGACATTACGAAGGACCGGGCCTGGTCATCGAGAGCGACAATCCGCGCCGGCTCTATGCACTGATGGCGGCGCGCCTCGCCGGGCCGCAGCCCGACAATATCGTGGCGGTGACCGGCACCAATGGCAAGACCTCGGTGGCGGCCTTCGTGCGGCAGATCTGGTCGGCGCTGGGTTTTCGCGCGGCCAGTCTTGGCACCATCGGGGTGGTGGGACCATCGGGCGCGCAGTATCTCTCGCACACCACACCGGACCCCATCGAGTTGCACCGGATTGCCGCTGACCTCAAGGCCGATCATGTGGACCATCTGGCCATCGAGGCGTCGAGCCACGGCCTGGACCAGTTCCGCCTCGACGGCTTGCGTCTGTCGGCGGGGGCCTTCACCAATCTGACGCGCGACCACATGGATTATCACGCCACCGAGCAGGCCTACTTCGATGCCAAGATGCGGCTGTTCGAGGAACTGCTGCCCAAGGGCGCGCCTGCCGTCATCAATATCGATGCGCCGCATGGCGCGGAGGCGGCGGCGCGGGCCAGGAAGGCGGGCCTTGCGCTCTACACGGTGGGGCGCAAGGGCGAGCACTTGACGCTGCTCGATGACGCGCGCGAGGGCATGGTGCAGGTCCTGACCCTGCGCACGGCCAGAGGCGTTCATCGCGTGTCGCTGCCGCTGGCGGGAGAATTCCAGGCGGCCAATGCCCTGGTGGCGGCGGGGCTGGTGCTGGCAACGGGCGGCGAGGAGACGCAGGTGCTGCATGCCCTGCAAAGCCTGCGCGGCGCGCCGGGGCGGCTGGAGCAGGTGGGCCAGACGGCCCAGGGCGGCGCGGTCTTCGTGGATTATGCCCACACGCCCGACGCGCTGGACAACGCCATTCTGGCGCTGAAGCCCTATGCCACGGGCAGGCTGACGGTGGTCTTTGGCTGTGGCGGCGACCGCGACCGGGGCAAGCGCCCGCAGATGGGTGCCATCGCCGCGCGGCTGGCGCAGCGCGTCATCGTGACCGACGATAATCCGCGCACGGAAGACCCGGCCGCGATACGCGCCGAAATTCTCGCGGCAGCGCCGGGGGCGGAGGACATTGCCGACCGGGCGGCGGCCATTCGCGCCGGGGTGACGGGCCTTGGCGCGGGCGACATTCTGCTGGTGGCGGGCAAGGGCCACGAGCCGGGCCAGACGGTGGGCACCGAGGTGCGGCCCTTCAGCGATCATGCGGCGGTGCGGGCTGCCCTTGCGGGTGAGGATTATCATGGCTGAGCGGCCGCTGTGGGGCGCAAGCGAGGCGGCCGATGCCGCCGGTGGCAGGCTGGCTGGAATCCCGGCGACGGCCATCAATGGCGTCTCCATCGATACGCGCACCATCGCGCCGGGTGATATTTTCGTGGCCCTGAAGGGCGACAGCCGCGACGGCCATGATTTCGTGGTGCAGGCGTTGCAGAGCGGGGCCGGGGCGGCGCTGGTGGCGCGCGAGACGCCGGAGATGCGGGCGGCGGGCGCGCTCATCGTGGTGCCCGATGATCCGCTGCTTGGGCTGGAGCGTCTGGGGGTTGCGGCGCGGGCGCGCTCCACGGCTGGCATTGCCGCCATCACCGGCAGCGTCGGCAAGACCTCGACCAAGGAAATGCTGCGGGCCGCACTTTCCGCCTGTGGTGCGACCCATGCCTCGGCGGCATCCTTCAACAATCACTGGGGCGTGCCCCTGACGCTGGCGCGCCTGCCGGTTTCGGCACGCTATGGCATTTTTGAAATCGGCATGAACCATACGGGCGAGATCACGCCGCTCGTGGCCATGGTGCGCCCCCAGGTGGCGGTGATCACCAATGTGGCGGCAAGCCACCTCGGCAACTTCGCCTCGCTGGACGAGATTGCCGCGGCCAAGGCCGAAATCTTCACCGGGCTGGAGAAGGACGGCACGGCGGTCTTGAACCGCGACAGCGCGCACTTTGATTTTCTCGCCGCCGCGGCGCGCCAGCGCGGCATCAAGAACATCGTGGCCTTCGGCAAGCACGCGGATGCGGGAGTGCGCATCGTTGATCTCGTGCTGCACACGGGCTGCTCCTGTGTCACCGCCGATGTCATGGGCGAGCGCGTGATGTTCAAGCTCGGCGTGCCGGGCGAGCACATGGCGGTCAATGCCATGGGGGTTCGGGCGAGGGCAAACCTGCCGGGGGCCGATCTGGCCCGGGCGGCGCGGGCCTTGGCCGAACCCCCCCCCGCCAAGGGCCGGGGCCAGCAGAGCCGGCTGCAACTGCCGGGGGGCGAATTGCTGCTCATCGACGAAAGCTACAACGCCAATCCCGCCTCCATGGCGGCGGCCCTGGCGCTGCTGGGGCGGGCCAAGCCGCGCCACGGCGGCCGGCGCATCGCGATTCTGGGCGACATGCTGGAACTGGGGGCGCATGCGGCGGCGCTGCATGCCGGTCTGGCCGCCCCCATGGACGAGCAGGGCGTTGATGTTCTATATGCCGCCGGCCCCGACATGGCCCATCTGTTCCAGGCGATTCCCGCCGCGAAACGGGGCGTCCATGCGGCCCGGGCGGCAGACCTGGAAGCGGTGGTGCTGGCGGGTCTCAAGGCCGGGGATGTGGTGATGATCAAGGGCTCGAACGGCAGCCGCATGGGGCCGCTGGCCGACGCCATCCGGGCGAAATGGCCGCCCGTCAACAAGGACTCGTAATGCTCTACTATCTGCTGACCAGCCTGACCTCCGAGGTCTCCGCCTTCAACGTCTTCCGCTACCTGACGACGCGGACCGGCGGGGCCATCCTGACGGCGCTGCTCTTCGCCTTCGTCTTCGGACCGAAGATCATTTCACTGTTGAAGGTGAAGCAGGGCAGGGGCCAGCCCATCCGCAGCGACGGGCCGCAGCGCCACATCGTGGAAAAGGCAGGCACCCCCACCATGGGCGGCTTGATGATCCTGTCGGCGGTCTTCGTCGCCACGCTGCTGTGGGCCGATCTGTCCAATCTCTATGTCTGGGCCGTGCTCTTCGTCACGCTGGGCTTCGGCGCCATCGGCTTCTATGACGACTATCTCAAGGTGACGCGCTCCTCGACGCGCGGCTTTTCTGGCCGGGTGCGCCTGCTGGCGGAATTCGTGGTGGCGGGCATTGCCGTCGCCTGCTTCATGTGGATCGGCGAAAAGCCGCTGTCGTCGTCGCTCGCCGTGCCCTTCCTCAAGGACGTGCTCATTCCCTTCGGCGGGTTTTTCATTTTCGTCGGCATGCTGGTCATCGTCGGCGCGGGCAATGCGGTGAACATGACCGATGGGCTTGATGGCCTGGCCATCATGCCGGTGATGATCGCGGCGGCAAGCTATGGCCTCATCGCCTATCTCGTCGGCAACGCGGTCTTCGCCAATTACCTGCAGGTGCATTTCGTGCGCGGCACGGGCGAGCTGGCGGTGATTTGCGGGGCGCTGGTGGGGGCGGGCATGGGCTTCCTGTGGTATAATGCGCCACCCGCCATGATCTTCATGGGCGACACGGGGTCGCTCTCCCTCGGCGGCGCGCTGGGCGCCATGGCCGTGGCGGTGAAGCATGAGATCGTGCTCGGCATCATCGGCGGGCTGTTCGTGCTCGAAACCGTGTCCGTCATCGTTCAGGTCATCTCCTTCAAAATGACCGGCAAGCGGGTTTTCGCCATGGCCCCCCTGCATCATCATTTCGAACAGAAGGGCTGGAAGGAACCGACCATCGTGATCCGTTTCTGGATCATCGCGCTGGTGCTGGCGCTGATCGGACTGTCCACCCTGAAGCTGAGGTAATCATGTTTCCGGCCAAGCGCTTTCATAACAAGTCGGTGGCGGTCTTCGGCCTGGGGCGTTCGGGCATCTCCTGCGCCAAGGCGCTGATGGAAGGCGGGGCGCGGGTCTTCGCCTGGGACGACAGCGACCCTTCGGTGGAGCAGGCCAGGGCCGCGGGCATCACCATCACCAACTTGCACACGGTGGATTTCCGCGACCTCGATGCGCTGGTGCTGTCGCCCGGTGTGCCGCTGACCCACCCGGAGCCGCACTGGACGGTGATCAAGGCGCACAAGGCCGACATTCCGGTGATCGGCGACACGGAAGTATTTGCCCGCGAGCTGGACGGCACGGGTGCCCGGATGGTGGCCATCACCGGCACCAACGGCAAGTCCACCACCACGGCGCTCATCGGCCATGTGCTGAAGGAGGCGGGACTTGACGTCGAGGTCGGCGGCAACATCGGCAAGGCCGTGTTCCTGCTCGATCCGCCACAGCCCGGACGGGTCTATGTGCTCGAACTGTCGTCCTTCCAGATCGACCTGATGCCGACGCTGAAACCGGATGTGGCGATCCTGACCAATCTGACGCCGGACCATCTCGACCGCCACGGCGGCATGGAACACTATGCCCAGGTGAAGGCCCGCATCTTCGCGCGCCAGGCAAAGGGCCAGACGGCGCTCATCGGGGTGGATGACGAGTGGTGCGTCGGCATCGCCGACCGGCTGAAGACCGCAGCCGATGTGCGCCGCGTGTCGGTGGACCATGGCTTGACCGAAGGCCTTTCGGTGCCGAACGGCATTCTTACCGATGCGCGGGCCGGCGAAAAATCCGTCACCATCGACCTCAACGAATGCCCGGCGCTGAAGGGTCTGCACAACTGGCAGAACGCCTGCATGGCCTATGGCGCGGCGCGGGCGCTCGGTGTGCCGGTGGAAAAAATCGCCGCCGCCATGATGAGCTTCCCCGGTCTCGCCCACCGCATGCAGGAGGTGGGACGGGTGCAGGGCGTGCCCTTCATCAATGACTCCAAGGCCACCAATGCCGATGCGGCGGCCAAGGCGCTCGCCTCCTTCGCCAACATCTACTGGATCGCGGGCGGCATCGCCAAGGCGGGCGGCATCGAGAGCTTGCGCCCCTGGTTCGGCAAGATCACGCGCGCCTATCTCATCGGCGTGGCGGCGGAGGAATTTTCGGCAACGCTCAGGGGCAAGGTCGACACGGTGATGGTGGACACGCTCGAACACGCGGTGAAGGCGGCGGCGCGCGATGCCGCGGCAGACCGCAACGGCAATGCCGTGGTGCTGCTGTCACCGGCGGCGGCCTCCTTCGACCAGTTCAAGAATTTTGAAGTGCGGGGCGATGCCTTTGTGAAGCTGGTGGCCGAATTGCCCGGTGCCGTCATGGCCAAGGGGGGAACGCTCTGATGCTGGTGTCACGCTCGGATCGCGGGTTGCTCGCCCGCTGGTGGTTCACGGTGGACCGGCCGCTGCTGTCGGCGGTGCTGCTGCTCATGGCGGCGGGCGTGCTCATCTCCATGGCGGCCAGCCCGCCGGTGGCCGAGCGCATCGGGCTCGACTCCTTTCACTTCATCAAGAGCCAGTTGTTCTATCTGGTCATCGCCGTGGGGCTGCTGGTTTCGGTTTCCTTCATGGATGTGATCTGGGCGCGGCGTCTGGCGCTGCTCACCTTCGTGGCCATGCTGGCGCTGATGGTGGCGGCCCTGTTCTTCGGACCGGAAATCAAGGGCGCGCACCGCTGGATCAACATCGGCCCCATCAACCTGCAACCCTCGGAAATCGCCAAGCCCGCCTTTGTCACGGTGGCGGCCTTCTTCCTCGCGGAACATGTGCGGCGCCCGGAAATGCCGGGGCATTTCATCGCCTATGGGCTTTTCGTGGTCTTCGTCGGCCTGCTGGTGATGCAGCCGGACTTCGGCCAGACGCTGCTGACGGTGGCCACCTTCGGCGTCATGCTGCTGGTCTTCGGCATTGCCTGGCGGGTCATCTTCGCGCTCCTCGGCCTGGCCGTGGGCGGCGGGGTGCTGGCCTATTTCACCGTGCCGCATGTGACCTCGCGCATCGACCGCTTTCTCAACCCGGACAAGGGCGACACCTTTCAGGTGGACACGGCCATTCAGGCCTTCAACAACGGCGGACTTCTGGGCACCGGCCCCGGCGCGGGCGAGGCCAAGCTGGTGCTGCCCGACGCGCACACGGATTTTTCCTTCGCCGTGGTGGGCGAGGAGTTCGGCTTCGTTGCCTGTCTGGCCCTCATGGCGGTCTTCTTCTACATCATCCAGCGTGTGCTGCGCCGGGCCAAGGGCGAGAGCGATCCCTTTGCGGCACTGGCCATGACCGGCCTTGCCGCCATGTTCGGGCTACAGGCCTGCATCAACATGGGGGTGAATGTGGCCCTGCTGCCGGCCAAGGGCATGACGCTGCCATTCATTTCCTACGGCGGTTCGTCGCTCATCGGCACGGCGCTGGCCATGGGGCTGGTGCTGGCACTGGCGCGGCGGCAACCGGCGCTGCACGTCTCGCCGGCGGGCTGGCAGGCGGTTCCGGCGTGAGGCAGGCGCGATGAGCGACAAGGGTCTTGTCATGCTGGCCGCCGGGGGAACCGGCGGTCATC
>CALMUW010000065.1 GCA_937872985.1 uncultured Alphaproteobacteria bacterium | reverse complement strand
CAACAACTACTTCCGAAACGCAGGTTACGCGTCAATATGAACCAGGGAGACTCTAGAAGAACAATGGAGATCGTTTGGCATGGATAATCTCCCGCGTGGCTGCCTCGGGATTGTCGAGGTGGGCCTCCACGAATTGTCCGCGCAGCGGCTTGCCGAAGAAGGGATGGACGGCGGTGGACTCGCCCGGAATGGCTTCGCCCACGGCACCGGCCCGGCCGCACAGCAGAATGGTCAGGCGGCACGACACCAGCCGCGTGCCCGGCTTGAAGTTCTTCTCGTTGCCATAGGGCACGAAGAGCACGTCGACCCGGCCATTGATGGCGCGGCCCAGCGGCGTTGCCTCCAACTCGGCAATCTGGCGCTCCAGCGCCACCTTGCTCTCGCCCAGGATTTCCCGGCGATGGCGCGCCGATTCCATCTGGGTCTTGCTCTGGTCAAAGGCCGAACGCGCATCCACCGCCTGCTTGGTCAGCAGGATGAGATCGGCCGACGCCGCCGTGATGGTGCTCATTTCACCGGCCTGCAACTGGTCGCGCAGTGACACCAGCATGTCATGCACCGCCGCCTGGTCGGCGGCCTGGGTTTGCAGCACGGCAATCTCGCCCTCGATCGCAGACACCCGTTGCGCCGCCTCAAGCAGGCCCAATGTCCCGGCCTGGAAGGTGGACTTGTCGATGAGACGCTTGTCGAAAAGCTTGCCGAGATCGGAGGCCATGCCGCCCGATTTCAACTGCCGGGCAAAACCGTCGCGCACCTTTTGCAGCCGCGCGATCTGGCCGGCCAGCGTCTTGGCCTGGCGGGCGCGCGCCTCCAGTTCCTTCGTCACCGTGCCGGCGGCATATTGCACCAGGATTTTGGCATCGGCATTCGCCCGGGCCGCCTTGTCTTCCTCAAGTTGCGCCTCCGACTGGCGCTGGCCCACCAGGTTGAGGTTGAAGCGCAGATCGCCCAGTTCGCGTTCGACCTTGTCCACCAGTTCATGGCCCCGGCTCAGCGTCACTGGTGCCGCCCAGCCGGACGACAACAGGAAATAGCCGATCATCAGTCCATAGAAGGCGAAGGCGGAAAACAGCACCGCCAGCAGCACGAAGGCAGCGCGCTTATAGGCATTGGAAACCAGCGTCATGCCCAGCGCGCTCAGGCGGAAGCCGCGAGGCGCCCCCGTCTCTTGTTCCGGCGCAGTGGTCCGGGCGGGACGGAGCGTCAGCTTCGCCTGACTGGGCATGACGGCAAAACCGGTGGCGCGCAGCAGTTGCCCCGGCTTCACCGGCACCGTGATCACCTGCTGCACCCCGGCAAGGCGCAGGAAGCTGCTCACCTGATCTGGCTTCGCCAGCACCACGATCTTCACCGCCTTGCCCAGGCTCGCCGCCAGCGGCAGCAGCAGGCGCAGCGCGTTGTCGCCCTCGCGCTGGTCCAGCACCACCACATCATAGACCCTGGCCCGCAGCGCGGTCAGGGCCTCACCCACGCTGTCGCGATAGTGAAACTCGGCCTCGCCGATATGGCTTGAATAAATCGTCTGGATCTCGTCGGCATGGCGGCCGACGTAGAGCGTTGAACGCGCGGGCGCGCGGCCCGGCAAACGCGGGCTGGCCGAAGGGTGCGTCATGTGCCACCCCCCGGCTTCGCCGCGGCGCTGCCGACGGCCGCTGCCTTGGCGGCCACCACCTTGTTGTGGCCGCGGGTTTCCCAACTGGTGGTTCCCAGCGTGGCGATGGCCAGCGGCGTCATGGTGATGTACATGACCGGAAAAACGAAGGCCATGGCCAGGAACCACACGCCCGAGGTCTGCGCCATTTGCGGCAGCTTGTGCTTGTTCAATTCATAGGCCATGGCGAAGATGGACACGAGCAACGCGTGTTCCAGCATCGGAATGACGAAACCGAGCCGCATGATCTGGCTGACCAGGAACAGCGGATAGAAGAACAGCAGCAGGGCAATCGAAATGTAATGCACCAGAACCATGGGGTGGAAATGGTTCAGGTGTGGAATGGCGGTGAGGAAATCGACGGTGTTGGACCGGCGCCAACGCAATTGCTGGCTCAGATAATTGTTCAGCGTCGGCGGCGCCTTGGTATAGCAGCGCGCGTTGAAGCACAGGCGCGTTCGGAAGCCGCGCTCCACCAGCTTGCGGGTGAGGAAACGGTCCTCGCCATACTTCACCTCATCGCCCAGGAAGGTGCGCTTTTCCAGGTCGTGGTCCACCGCCACCAGTGCTGACCGGCGATACAGGGTGAGACAGCCGGACAGGCACATGACATGGCTGAAGGCGTTTTCGAGATTCTTCAGGAACTGGTAGCCGATCCAGTATTTCACCGCCTGCATGCGGGTGAGCCAGTTGACATCGGCATTGGACACGAAGACGCAGCCGCCGACCGCATCGGATTCCGAGGTCACCAGATGACGCACCAGATTGCGCAAGGCGGTGTTTTCCACCAGCACGTCGGAGTCGACCGAGAGAATGAGATCGGAGCGGTCGCGCAGCACGGCATTCTTGATGCCGAGGCGCTTGCCCATGTTGACCGGGTTCTGCTCCACCCGCATCCAGGGATATTTCGCTTCAACCGCCATCAGGTGCTGGAAGGTATCGTCGGTGGAGCGGTCGTCGACGAAACAGACGGAAAGCTTCTCGCGCGGATAATCAAGGGCGGCAAAGCTGTCCGCCGTCTTGCGGATGGAACTGCCCTCATTGAAGACCGGAACAATGATGGCGACCGTGGGCCAGACGCGCGGATCGCGGTCGTGAGCTGGCGTGGTGCGGGCATCGGCCAGGCGCAGGGCCGAGCCGAAGACATAGCGGTTGGTGAAGACCACCAACACCAAAATGGCAAAAAGCCACTCTACTCCCACCAACGCAAGCATACACACTCACCGTCCCCCGGAAACACACTCCGGCACCTCGACGATTAATCGGGAATGCTTGCAATGGGGTTAAAATCCCCTACTGGGCATGGCTCGGCTTGATCCGGGGGCGTAAACCGGGCCTTTACCGTGGGGAAAATTTCCCCTAGCGATTAACCAACGCTCCACAACTCCGACGCTTAGATGGTAGCATAAAAACACGCCACTAACGGGGGCTTTAGCATGCAAATTCAGAAACTTGCGCCGGATGAACCGGGCCGGGGTCCGGCTTCTCACATTCGTCTTGTCACCAACGTGCCCGCTCCTTTGCCGGATCCGGCCACGGCGCGCGTCGCCGTCATCGGCCTGGGCTATGTCGGCCTGCCGCTGGTCCTGGGCTTCGCCAAGGGCGCGCACGCCGTGGGCTTCGACATCAACAGCAAGAAGGTGGCGGAGCTGACCGCCGGCATCGACTTCACCGGCGAAGTGACCGGCGAGGAATTGCAGGGCGCCGATGCCTCCTACACCACCGATCCCGCCGCCATGAAGGACGCCGATGTCATCATCGTCTGCGTGCCGACGCCGGTCGACAGCCACAATCACCCTGACTATACGCCTCTCATCGCCGCCTCGCGCACCATCGGCCAGCACATGAAGCGCGGCGCCGTGGTGGTGTTTGAATCGACCGTCGACCCCGGCACCACCGAAGAACGCTGCCAGCCGGTCATTGAACATCATTCCGGCATGAAGGAAGGCATCGATTTCTATCTCGGCTACTCGCCGGAGCGCATCAATCCCGCCGACCCGACCCGCAAGCTGCCCGACATCAAGAAGATCGTCGCGGGCTCCACCCCGGCGGTCGCCGATTTCGTCGAGGCCCTCTATGCCCGCGTCATCAAGGCCGGTCTGTTCAAGGCCGCCTCCATCAAGGTCGCCGAGGCCGCCAAGATTCTCGAGAACACCCAGCGCGACGTGAACATCGCCCTCATGAACCAGATGATGGCGCTCTTCGACAAGATGGGCCTGCGCGCCTCCGACGTCATCGCCGCCGCCGGCTCCAAGTGGAACTTCCATCACTACCGCCCCGGTCTGGTGGGCGGCCACTGCATCGCCGTCGATCCCTATTACCTGGTGGACGCCGGCCGCCGCCATGGCCTCGCCATGGAACTCGTCTCCGCCGCGCGCGCCGTTAACGAACACACCGCCCTCTTCCTGGTGGAAAAGGTGGAACAACTGGCCGGGCCGCGCCGTCATGGCCTGCATGGCATGAAGGTTCTGGTCCTGGGCCGTGCCTTCAAGGAGGACTGCCCCGACACCCGCAACTCCAAGGCCTTCCCCATGATGGACGCCCTGTGGACCCGCGGTGCCGATGTCTTCAACTTCGACCCCGTGGCCTTCGATGATCACTTCGAGGGTGGCCGCGGCGTGAAGCTCATCGGCGATCCCGCCGCCGAAGGCCCCTATGACGCCATCATCATCACCCTGGGCCACACCGTCTTCCGCCAGCAGCTCGACGCCCACACCTTGCAGGGTCTGGCCAAAAAGGGCGCTCCGCTCATCGACATGCGCGGCAACTTCGAAAGTCCCGAGGTGCACGACTGGTTCCGCTACTGGCGGCCCTGAGGCCCATTCGCCTGAAGAAAAGCCCGGTGCAAACACCGGGCTTTTTCATTTTGCCTGCGGCAATCGGCCCGGACTGACCTGCCCCGCTCCTGTGGTGTAAAACGGCGATCCTCTATATTAGTCACGCCTAATATCCATCAATGCGGACTCTGCCATGACCACCCAAGCCCCGGCCAAAAGCCTTGCCCACCTACCGCTGCCCCTCTTCGCCGCCAGCATGGGGCTCGGCGGCCTCGGCCTCGCCTGGCGCGAAGCCGCAGCGCTATTGGGTGCGCCGCGCCTTGTCGGCGAAGTCATTCTGGCGCTGGCCGCGGCCACCTGGGCTCTTGTGACCCTGCTGCACCTCATCCGTCTCTTCCGGCACCCGGATGCCTTCAAGGGCGACTTCCGCCATCCCATCCGCTCGGCCTTCGCCGGGGCCATCACCATCGGTCTCATGCTCATCGCCGCCACCGCGCTGCCCCACGCCCCGGCGCTGGCCAATATCATCTGGCTCGCTGCCGTCGCCCTCCATCTCGTGATCGGCATCTGGACGGTGCGCGGGCTTCTGGCCGCGCCGCGTGAAGCCGCCACGCTGACCCCGCCCCTGCTCATTCCGCTGGTCGGCAATATCCTGGCGCCCGTCATTGGTGCCAAGCTTGGCTGGCTTGCCCTGTCGTGGATGCTCTTCGGCATCGGCGCATTGCTGTGGATGATGATCCAGCCCATCCTCCTGTGGCGCATCGTCATCGGTCCGGCCCTGCCGGAGCGCCTGCGTCCCACCCTCGCCATTCTGCTGGCCCCGCCCGCCGTGGGCGCGGTGGCGCTCACCAATCTCATGGGCGGCAGCACACCCGCCTCGCTGGTGATCTATGGCCTGGCCGTCTTCATCGCACTGGTGCTGCTGTCGTTGGCGCGCAGCTTCATGGCGGTGCCCTTCGCCGTCAGTTGGTGGGCCTATACCTTCCCCGCCGCCGCCTTCACCATCGCCTCCTTCAAGGCCGCCCATGATCTGGGCGCGCCCTGGCTGGCGCCTGTGCTCTGGGCAGTTCTCATCATCACCACGCTGATCGTCGTCATCGTTTCGCTGGCCACGCTGCGCGCCGCCGCACAGGGGCATTTGCTCCAGCCGGAATGACCGGCTGGAGGCACGCCGTCTGATCCTCAGGACAGGGCGCGGGGTTATCTCCTGACTCAGAAGACTCTTCCGCCGGAGCAGATCAAGGCGACGGTTCCGTCGGCGGCAGGTCTCCGTCACTCACCTGGAAGGTCTGATCATCATAATCTTCCCCGTCCGCACGACAGAATCCCCGGATTCTCCCCGCGCTTGCGGCCGCGCCGCAACCGTGCGCAGGCTGGTGGGCCCGCCAGGACTCGAACCTGGAACCAGACGGTTATGAGCCGTCAGCTCTAACCATTGAGCTACAGGCCCCCAATGGCGACAGGCGTGATGGCTACAGCATTTTTTGCAGCCATGCTATAGGCCTTGCATGGCCAAGCCCCTGACCCCCGAAACCGCCGTCGCCCTGCTGGAAGACCTCTACGAGGCGGCCACCGACGCCCTGCGCGCCGCCATCGACCGCTATGGCGAAACCCGCGAGCCGCCCAGGCCGGGCGAGCGCAAGGCCTTCTGCTATCCCCGCCTCACGCTCACCTATCCCGTCAATGGCGCACATCCGAAACTGTCGCGCGCCTATGCCAAGTTTCAGGATCCCGGACGCTACGTCACCACCATCACCCAGCCCAGTCATTTCCGCGCCTATCTCATCGAGATGATGAGCCATCTGGTGCGCGACTATGGCGCGACCATCACCGTCGACCTGTCGGACGAGGAAATTCCCTACCCCTATGTGGTGGACCGGGGTGACGACCTCGGCAAGGGGGACGTCACCGCCGCCGAACTGGCGCTGCATTTTCCCGTGCCGCTGCTGGCGCGCGTCGGCGACGAGGTGGCCGACGGGCGCTGGGACCGGCGGCCCGATGAACCCTATCCGCTGGCGCTCTTCGATGCCGTGCGCACCGACTATTCGCTGAAGCGCCTGCAACACTACACCGGCACCCACTGGCACTATGTCCAGCCCTGGATCCTGCTGACCAACTATCACCGCTATGTCGACCAGTTCATCGCCTGGGGCATGGACCGTCTGGCCGAGGACGGCCCCTATGCGGCGCTTCACCTGCCCGGCGGCGGCACCATCACGCGCGGCATGGACCGCGCCGCCGCGGAAGCCGTGGTCGCTGCCTCGCCCTGGCACCGCTTCCAGATGCCCGCCTATCATCTGGCGCGCGCTGACGGCGGCGAGGGCCTCACCCTGGTCAATATCGGCGTCGGCCCCTCCAACGCCAAGAACATGACCGATCACCTCGCGGTCTTGCGGCCCCATTGCTGGCTGATGATCGGCCACTGCGGCGGGTTGCGCCAGACCCAGCGCATCGGCGACTATGTGCTGGCCCACGCCTATCTGCGTCAGGACCATATCCTCGACAAGCTGCTGCCGCCCGAGATCCCCATCCCGGCGCTGGCCGAAGTTCAGGTGGCGCTGCAGGCCGCCGCCGCCGAAGTGACCGGCGAGACCGGAGCCGGGCTGAAATCGCGCCTGCGCACCGGCACCGTCATGACCAATGACGACCGCAACTGGGAACTGCGCTGGACCCCGGAGCGCCAGCGCATCAACCTGTCGCGCGCCATCGCGGTGGATATGGAATCCGGCACCATCGCCGCCCAGGGCTATCGCCTGCGGGTGCCCTATGGCACGCTGCTCTGCGTGTCCGACAAGCCGCTGCACGGCGAAATCAAACTGCCGGGCGCTGCCAACGTCTTCTACGACCGCGCGGTGGGCGAACACCTGCTCATCGGCATTGCCGCCATCGAAAACCTGAAGGACAACCGCGCCGGCTTGCACTCACGCAAGCTGCGCAGCTTCGACGAGCCGCCTTTCAGGTGACGCATCATCCCGAAAAGTTGCAGGTTTTTCGGACAAGATGATGCGCAAAAATAAGCCGCAATTCCCGATCACAAGCGCGTCATTCAACCGGGAGCACCCCATGTTTCGCATCGTGACCGCCGCCGCCATTCTCGCCACCGCCCTTTCCACCTCAGCCTTTTCCGCGGAGCCCAATCCCATGAACCGCACCATCACCCTGTCCGGCCACGGCGAAGCCCGCGTGGTGCCCGACATTGCCGACATTTCGCTGGGCGTCTCGGCTTCGGCACCCACGGCGCGCGACGCGCTGACCGCCAACAACGCCGCCATGATGGCGCTCATGGACACCATCACCAAGGCGGGTGTGGACGCCAAGGACGTGCAGACCAATAATTTCTCGGTCAACCCGCACATGGAATATGACCCGCAAAACGCCAGGCCGCCGCGCATCACCGGCTATGACGTGAGCAATGCGGTGACCGTGACGGTGCGCGATGTGAAGGCCCTGGGGCCGCTGCTCGATGCCGCCGTCTCCGCCGGGTCGAACCAGATCAACAGCATTTCCTTCCGCTCCTCCAGGGCCGACGAGATCATGGACGAGGCGCGCAAGGAAGCGGTGCAGGATGCCCAGCGCAAGGCCGCGCTCTACACCCAGGCCGCCGGGGTGGCGCTGGGCAATGTCATCGCCATCAACGAGGGCGGATCATCCGAGCCGCAGCCCGTGTTCTATGGCAAGGCCCTGCGCGCCGATGCTGCCGGTTCGGTGCCCATCGCGCAGGGCGAGCAGACGCTGGCCATCGACATGACCATGGTGTGGGAAATCAAGTAGTTCGGGAACAGGTCCGGCGTGAGCGCTCACGCGGACACTTCCACCCAGCGATGGTTCGGCTCGTCATAGGCATGGAGAATGCCCTCGGCGATGTCGAACCACGCGCCATGGATCGCCAGCTCGCCGGACTTGAGGCGCGAGCGGATCCACGGGAAGGTCTGGAGGTTTACCAGCGAGTGTTCCACCAGCGCCCGCTCCACCGCCGTCGACAGCTTGCCGTGGCAGGCTTCGTGCTGGTGGCGCACCTCGGCGGCCACCTCCGCCACATTGGCCATCCAGCGTCCGATGAAGTCCGACGATGACAGGGGCGCACCCGGCTCGATCATGGCGTTGATGCCGCCGCAGCGGCCATGGCCCATGACCACGATGTTCTCCACCTTCAGCGACAGCACCGCGAATTCCAGCGCCGCACTGGTGGAGTGCCGCCCGCCATCCGGCGCATAGGGCGGCACCAGGTTGGCGACATTGCGCACCACGAAGATTTCGCCCGGCCCCGCGTCGAAAATGGTCTCCGGCGCGGCCCGGCTGTCGCAGCAGGCAATGAGCATGACGCGCGGCTTCTGATAGCCCTCGCCCAGCTTGCGGTAGCGTTCGGCATTCTCGGCATAACGGCCGGTGCGGAAGGCGGCATAGCCGTCGATCAGTCGCGGGGGCAAAAGCATGGCCGTCTCACATCATCCCGCCGCCGCCATGTCAATAAGACCTGCGGCGGGAAGCGGCCCCGCCCCCGGCTGCTCGGCCCAGTGCCGGAAGGTCTGGACATTGCCCGTGGCGCGCACCGCCGCCAGAAGATCAAGGTCGAGCGTGGCATGAATCCAGCCGGGCCGGTTCATCTCGCCCAGCGCCACCACCCCGCCCGCCGGAAAACCCTGATCCGACGGCGCGAACACGCCCGCCGCCCCGACATTCATGGCCACGGCGGCAAAGTCCGACGCCCCCACCGTGGGCACCTGCACCACGTAGCACTGGTTTTCCAAAGCCCGCGCCATGGCCCCGC
>CALMUW010000064.1 GCA_937872985.1 uncultured Alphaproteobacteria bacterium | reverse complement strand
TTGGCGCAACTTTTCTCTCTCAAATCGTTCCGATTTGATCGTCCGTTGCGCTAGCCTGTGTGCACCAGCGTCTGGTCGAGCTTGCTGCGCAACAGGTCGAGTTCCTGATTGGTCAGCTCATAGCGCTCGGTCATCATGCCGAAGGGGCCGCGCACCAGCTTGATCTTGCGCCCGCCGGAGGGGTTGCGCCCGATGAGCAGCTTCGCGCCGCGCTCCACCAGTCGGCAAATCCTGACCATTTCTTGTTCCGTCATGACACAGATTCCGATGGTTGCCGTCAAAAGACCCGATGCGAAACGCCCCTTGCAAGATTTGTCGCAGAAGCGCGGTTAATGGGGGGTTAATTTAACGTCCGGGTCACACGATTGGTGCAAGTTGCCCGCATTTTCGCAAGTATTTTGGCGCGCACTCAACCTTTGGAGAGTCTCGCCTCACGGAGCTTGCCTTCAAATCGCGTCAGTTCATCATGGCTGACATCAAAGCGCAGGGTATTCCAGCCGAAGATTCCAAAAACCAACTTGATTCGCCGGTTTCCTGAGGGGGAGTGGCCGATGTACAGCTGGGCGCCGCGCGCCACCAGTCGGCAGACGTAGTCCATTTCCTGCTCTGTCATCGGGAGCATGACCCCGAACCAAACGTGGCGGCCGCCAAAGCCAGACACCGCCCCCGGCAGCCTTCCCCATAGATCATGTTTGTGAAAATATGATGACAGGACGCAGGGTTGCAAAATGGCCTAAAAAAGCTTTCGCCGCCCTCGCACTGTTGATTTTGCAACCTATATAATTGCCGCCATGCCGAAACATGATTCCCAGAAGGGTGGTCCGCAGACCGGTGTCATCACCCGTGCCGAACCGAAAACCAGGAAGCCGTCGCTCTACAAGGTGCTGCTGCTGAACGACGACTACACGCCCATGGAATTCGTCATTCAGGTGCTGGAGCGCTTCTTTGCCAAGAATCGCGACGACGCTACCCGCATCATGCTGCATGTTCACCAGAAGGGCGTGGGCCTGTGCGGCGTCTATACCTATGAGGTGGCGGAGACCAAGGTGACCCAGGTCATGGACTTCGCCCGCCGCCATCAGCACCCGCTGCAATGTACCATGGAGAAGGAGTGAGGCCGCCCGCGCCCGCCTTCAAACAGGCCCCTCGCAAAGCCTGAATTTCGCCCTATATATGATCAAACTCTTAGTCAGCGGACCGGGACTGTTCCGGTGCCAGAGGGAGCACTGCCTTGCCCACCTTTTCCCGCAGCCTTGAGAAGGCCCTGCATCGCGCGCTGGCCCATGCCAACGAGCGGCGTCAGGAATATGCCACGCTGGAGCATCTGCTCCTGTCCCTCACCGAGGACAAGGACGCCGTGGCGGTCATGCGCGCCTGCGCCGTCGATGTCGACGAATTGCGCAAGAGCATCATGACCTACGTCGACAACGAGTTGGGTAATCTCGTCACCCACGATGACCGCGAGGCCAAGCCCACTGCCGGTTTCCAGCGCGTCATCCAGCGCGCCGTCATTCATGTCCAGTCCTCGGGCCGCGAGGAGGTGACCGGGGCCAATGTCCTCGTCGCCATCTTCGCCGAGCGCGAAAGCCACGCCGCCTATTTCCTGCAGGAACAGGACATGACCCGCTATGACGCGGTCAACTATATCTCGCACGGCATCGCCAAGCGCCCCGGCCTGTCGGAAAGCCGCACCCCCAAGGGGGTGGAGCCGGAACGCTCCGGCGAGGACGGCGGCAGCAGCAGCGGCGAGGAGGGCGGGGGCGGGCGCGCCAAGAAGGAGGGCCAGTCGGCGCTGGAGGCCTATTGCATCGACCTCAACAAGAAGGCCGCCGACGGCAAGATCGACCCGCTCATCGGGCGTGAGGCCGAGGTCAGCCGCACCATCCAGATTCTGTGCCGCCGCAGCAAGAACAACCCGCTCTTCGTCGGCGACCCCGGCGTGGGCAAGACCGCCATTGCCGAGGGGCTGGCCCGCAAGATCATCAAGGGCGAAGTGCCGGACGTGCTGAAGGACTGCACCGTCTATCAGCTCGACATGGGCATCCTGCTGGCCGGCACGCGCTATCGCGGCGACTTTGAGGAGCGCCTGAAGGCCGTGGTCAAGGAGATCGAGCAGAAGCCCGGCGCCATCATGTTCATCGACGAGATCCACACGGTGATCGGGGCGGGGGCCACCTCCGGCGGGGCCATGGACGCCTCCAACCTGCTGAAGCCCGCGCTGTCCGGCGGCACCATCCGCTGCATGGGCTCCACCACCTACAAGGAATACCGCCAGCACTTCGAGAAGGACCGGGCGCTCGCCCGCCGCTTCCAGAAGATCGATGTCAACGAACCGTCGATCCCCGACACCATCGCCATCCTGAAGGGCCTGAAGCCCTATTACGAAGACTTCCACAAGGTGAAATACACCGACCAGGCCATTGAGAGCGCCGTGCAGCTTTCGGCGCGCTACATGGCCGACCGCAAGCTGCCGGACAAGGCCATCGACGTCATTGACGAGACGGGGGCCTCCCTCATGCTCCTGCCGGAGAAGATGCGCCGCCGGGTGATCGACGTGCCCGAGATCGAGGCCACCGTCGCCACCATGGCCCGCATTCCGGCCAAGAGCGTGTCCAAGGATGACGCCACGGTCCTGAAGAACCTCGAGACGGAATTGAAGCGTCTGGTCTTCGGTCAGGACAAGGCCATTGCCGCCCTCACGTCCGCCATCAAGCTGGCGCGGGCCGGATTGCGCGAGCCGGAAAAGCCCATCGGCAACTACCTTTTTTCCGGCCCCACCGGCGTTGGCAAGACCGAGGTGGCCAAGCGCCTGGCCGAGGTTCTGGGCGTGCAGATGCTGCGCTTCGACATGTCGGAATACATGGAGCGCCATTCCGTCTCGCGGCTCATCGGCGCGCCGCCCGGCTATGTCGGCTTCGATCAGGGCGGGCTCCTCACCGATGGCGTAGACCAGAACCCCTACTGCGTGCTGCTGCTGGACGAGATCGAGAAGGCCCACCCGGACCTGTTCAACATCCTCTTGCAGGTCATGGACCACGGCAAACTCACCGACCACAACGGCAAGAGCGTGGACTTCCGCAACGTCATCCTCATCATGACCACCAATGCCGGTGCCCAGGATGCCCAGCGCGCCGCCATCGGCTTCGGCTCCACCGTGCGCACCGGCGACGATCAGGAGGCCATCAACCGCCTGTTCACGCCGGAATTCCGCAACCGGCTGGATGCCATCATTCCCTTCAGCCACCTGCCGCCCGAGATCGTGCGCAAGGTGGTGGAGAAATTCGTGTTGCAGCTCGAGGCACAACTGTCCGAGCGCCAGATCAACATCGAGATTTCAGCCGAAGCCGCCGACTGGCTGGCGAAGAAGGGTTATGACCAGCAGATGGGGGCGCGGCCCCTGGCCCGCGTCATTCAGGAGGAAGTGAAGAAACCTCTGGCCGAGGAAGTGCTGTTTGGCAAACTTGCCAAGGGCGGCACGGTCCGTATCCTGCTGGATGATGACAGGCTCGCCTTCAAGTTCCTGGGCCGCAACGAGGAAAAGGCCCTGCCCAAGCCGCCGGAACGCAAGGCGCTGCCCCGCGCCGCGAAGCCGGAGCCGGAAAAGAAGCCGAGGAAACCGGCGGCCAAGAAGCCAAAGGCTGGCGCGAAGAAATAACCCCGCGCATATGGCCGGGCCTTTGCCCGGCCATTGCATTCAGAGCGCGGCCCGCACCTTTTCCGCCTGTCTCGCCAGCACCGCATGATCGGCCATGCCGCCCACATGCGGGGCAGGGCGCTGGCCTTCCTTCAGCGGCAGGATGTGGACATGCAGGTGAAACACCGTCTGGCCCGCCGCCGGCTCATTGTATTGCCGGATCTGGAAACCCTCGGCATCAAAGGCGGTGACCGCCGCCCTGGCCACCTTCTGCACCGTGGCCATCACCTGGTGCAGCACCTCGGGCTTCGCGTCCAGAAGCCCGCGCGAACCTTCCTTGGGGATGACGAGACAATGGCCCTCCACCATTGGCATCACATCCATGAAGGCCAGCGTGTGCTCATCCTCATAGATCCTGTGGCAGGGAATTTCGCCGCGCAGGATTTTGCCGAAGATATTGTCGGGATCATAGGTCATGGGGCCACCTCAAGCGTTCGAGAAGACGCAATATAACCGCTCTCACGCCGTCTGAAAGGGGATCAGCGCACCCGGAACGGCGACTCCGCCAGCAGCGCCGCCCGCGTCGCCGCCACCTCCTGCCGCTCCCGCGTCAGATAATCTGCCACGGCGCGCGCCAGCCCCGCATGGCGAATGAAGTGACGGCTCCCGGTGACGACGGGCAGATAGCCCCGCGCCAGCTTGTGCTCGCCCTGCGCCCCGGCCTCCACCATCGCGATGCCATGGGCGATGGCCCACTCCATGGCCTGATAATAGGAGGCCTCGAAATGCAGGAAGGGATGATCCTCGACCGTGCCCCAATAGCGGCCATAGAGCCGGTCGCCGCCCACGAGGTTCAGCGCCCCCGCAATCACCTTGCCCACCCGCCGCGCCAGGAAGAGCAGGGGGGCCTCGCCCAGCCGTTCCGCCATCATCGAAAAGAAGGCGCGGGTGAGATAGGGCCGGCCCCACTTGCGGCTGCCGGTGTCCATGTAGAAGGCGAAGAAATGGTCCCAGTCGTCCTCGTTGATCTCGCGCCCGCGCTTCACCACGAAGTCGATGCCGCGCGCCGCCACCTCGCGCCGCTCGCGCCGGATCACCTTGCGCCGCGACGACGACAGCGCCCCGAGAAAATCATCAAAGCTGCCATAGCCCTCGTTGCGCCAGTGGAATTGAATATCCTCCCGCGTGAGCCAGTCCTGGTCGAACGCCGCCGCGTCATCAGCCGCCAGAAACGTCACATGGGCCGATGACGCGCCCAACTGCGCCGCCGCCGCGGCCAGCCCCCGCGCTAGCAGGGCCCGCTCCCCTGCCGTGCCCGCCAGAAGGCGCGGTCCCGTCACTGGCGTGAAGGGCACGGCACATTGCAGCTTGGGATAATAGCGCCCGCCCGCGCGCTCCAGGGCTTCGGCCCAGCCATGGTCGAAGACATATTCGCCCTGCGAATGGCTCTTGAGATAGGCGGGCGCCACCCCCGCCACGCGTCCGGCCTGTTTCAAAACCACATGGCAGGGCTGCCAGCCCGTGCCCGGCCCGACGCAGCCCGCGTCCTCCAGCGCCGAAAGAAAGCCATGGCAGATAAAGGGGTGATCCGCGCCGCCCGCCGCCGCCGCACAGCGGTCCCAGTCGGCGGCGGCAATTTCCGTCAGTCCACGGATGGTTTCGAGCGTGATGCCGCTCACGCCATGAAGCCCTCGAAGGTGATCTGGTCCGACCAGCGCCGCGCGCGCTCCGCCGCCTCCGCCGACTTGATGGTCCAGCTGATGATGGGATGGCCCGCCGCGCGGATTTCGCTCACCGGCTCGAAGGGGAGTTCGGCATAGTTGAACGACACGAAATGCGCCTTCGTCTTCGGCAGGTGCTGGAAGGTGCGCATGGCCACGCGCCTGGACAGGGGCAGCAGGCGATATTCCTGGTCGATGGTCCGGTCGGCGGTGATGCCGCGCACCATGGCGGGGGCCACGTCGGCCCGGGGGCCCACCACGTCGGGATCGAAGGACATGAGGGCGAAGGGGCCCTTGTAACCCGCCAGAACCTCAACCGCCCGCGTCGCCAGCCGCGTGTCGCCGTTCCAGTGCGACTTCAACTCGATCACCAGTGTCGCGCGGCCAGCCACCTGATCCAGCACGTCGCCCAGGGTCTGGATGCGGTCCTTGCCCATGCGGAAACAGAGCTTCTTCAGATCAGCCGCCGAACAGCCATCCACCCGGCCTGTCCCATCCATCACCCGGTCAAGCGTGTCGTCGTGGAACACCACGGCCTCGCCGTCGCCGGTCAGTTGCAGATCGCATTCGATGGCATAGCCATGATCCACCGCCGCCGCGAAGGCGCTCGCGGAGTTTTCCTCCACGCCCCTGGCCCGGTCATGCAGGCCGCGATGGGCAATGGGTTTCTGCACCAGCCAGGCGAGGTCGCGCAGATGGCGCGAATATCGCATCACCGCACCTCGACAATGGCATCGATCTCGATGCAGACATTGAGCGGCAGTGACGGCACGCCCACCGTGGTGCGGGCATGCCGCCCGGCCTCGCCGAACACCTCCACCATCAGGTCGGAGGCACCGTTCATCACCTGCGGATATTGGGTGAAATCCGCCGTGGCCGCCACGAAGCCGCCGAGCTTGACGACCCTGACCACCCGGTCGAGATCACCGCCGCAGGCATCGTTCAACTGGGTGATCACATTGATGCCCGCCTGGCGCGCCGCCGCCTGCGCCTGTTCCACGCTGACACTCGCGCCCAGAATTCCTGCCACCGTCGCCGTGCCATCCACCACCGGCAACTGCCCGGAAACAAAGACCAGATTGCCGGTCTTCACCCAGGGGACATAATTGGCCACCGGCCTGGGCGGCGATGACAGGGTGATGCCCAGTTGACCGAGACGGTCGGAAACGCGTGTCATGGAAAATCCCCGGGAAGGACGGCTGCCTTGCTGCCGCCAGATTTGCTCTCTCTTTTGCCGGAAGGGTGTTAAAACCCCTCACACCCACAGATTGGATAGGATTCATGCCCGCCGCAAGCCCCACCCGTTCCGCTGCCCTCACTTTCGCGTTGGTCATCATGGGCGGCACCGCCGGCGCCCAGGCGGCCACCCTCGTTCCCCATCGCGCGATCTATGATCTCACCATGGCGCGGGCCGATCGCTCGTCGGGCTTTTCCAAGGTCAACGGCCGCATGGCCATCGAAATCTCCGGCAGCGCCTGTTCCGGCTGGTCGGTCAATTTCCGCCTCGCCAATGAATTCTATCAGTCCGAGGGTGACACCCGGCTGCTCGACTCGCGCTCCACCTCCTGGGAATCCGGCGACGGGCTGGAGATGCGTTTCAACCAGAAGGAATATGTCGACAACGCCCTGCAAAGCGAAACCCGCATCGAAGCGAAGAAGGCCGACACCGCAGCGCCGCCCACCGGCTCCATCACCGGCACCGACGGCAAGGATTTCGTCCTGCCGGCGGGCACCGTCTTTCCCATGGTGCATCAGATCCGCCTGCTGGCGGCGGCAGAGGCCGGCCGCAACCGCGATGTCACCACGGTTTTTGACGGCTCGGACGGCGACAAGGTGTTCCGCGCCATCAGTTTCATCGGCAAGCGCCGCGCGCCGGGCGGCGTTGCCGACGACATTGCCAATCCCAAGGCCGCAGGCCTGAAGTCGCTTGCCTCCTGGCCGGTCTCCATCAGCTATTATCAATCCGGCGCGGGAGCAGCCGAGGACAGCGCCGGAACCCCCAACTATCAGGTCTCCTTCACCATGTATGACAACGGCGTCTCCACCGGCCTCAGCATGGACTACGGCGACTTTGCCCTGAAGGGCACGCTGGCGGGCCTCGAGTTTCTGCCGCAGGAAAAATGCCCCTGATCAGGCTTTAATTCCGCCGGATCGTTCCTATCTCTCTGGGGCCGTCCATTCCGGCCGGGCAGGATGATGCGCCATGAGCAATGCCAAGACCCCCGTGGCGGCGGGCAAGACCGCCGATCAGGATGTCTCCGCCTTTCTGGAGAAGGTGGCCGCCATGCAGCCCGCCGCGACCGCGCAGGGGCGGGGCCGCTTGGTTTTCGCCATGGACGCCACCATGAGCCGCCAGCCCACCTGGGACCGGGCGCTGTCCATTCAGGGCAAGATGTTCGAGGAAGCCCGCCGGATCGGCGGCCTCGATGTGCAACTGGTCTATTTCCGCGGCTTCGGCGAATGCCGCGCCTCGCGCTGGGTGGCGGATGCGGGCGAACTGGCCAAGCTCATGACCACGGTGGACTGCCGCGGCGGCAACACCCAGATCAGCAAGGTCTTGACCCACCTGCACAAGGAAGTGGCCAGGGGCAAGGTGTCCGCCGTGGTCTATGTCGGCGACGCCATGGAGGAGAATGCCGACGAACTGTGCCGCAAGGCGGGAGAGCTGGCACTGACCGGCACCCCCGTCTTCATGTTTCAGGAGGGCTCCGACGCCGCCACTGCCGCCGTGTTCAAGGAGATTGCCCGCTTGACGCGCGGGGCCTATTTTCAACTCGACGACAATTCGGCCCGCCACCTCGCCGAACTTCTGGGCGCGGTCGCCGTTTATGCCTCGGGCGGCCGGAAGGCGCTGGCCGACAAGGCCAGGGCCGAAGGCGGCAAGGCGCGGCTTCTGCTGGAGCAACTCGGGTGAGGTGGCATGGCCCAGGTCTATTTTCTCCTTGCCACCGCGCTTGCCGCGTGGTGGGTGGTCCGTAATCCAGCGAGGGTGCCAGCGCCACACATGCCCATCTTCATGCAACAGCTTGCCGGTGTCGCCATCATCGGTTTTTCCGGCCTCCTGGCCGTGCGCGGCCGCTTCAATCTCGCCGTGCCGGTGTTTCTCTATGGCCTGGGCCTTCTCGCCAAGGGCGGCACCTTCGCCGGCTTCGGCTTTCCCGGTGCCGAGAAGGGCAAGAAGAGCACCGTGGCCACACAGGTCCTGGCCATGGAGCTGGACCATGACAGCGGCACCATGGATGGCGAAGTCCTCATGGGCCCGCTCATGGGGCGGCGTCTGTCATCGCTGTCGGCCGACGAGATGCAGGCCCTTCATCGTCTGTGCTGCGATGTGAATGACCAGAGCCAGGCCCTCTATGAGGCCTGGCTTGACCGGGCCAGGCCGGATTGGCGCGATGGCTTTGGCAAGGACGCGGGCCGCCCCGCCACCGGCGGCACCATGACGGTTGAAGATGCCTATGCCGTGCTGGGGTTGAAGAAGGGCGCGAGCACCGAGGATATCCGTGCCGCCCACCGCCGGTTGATGAAGCAGGTTCACCCCGATGCCGGCGGCTCGGATTATCTCGCCGCCAAGATCAACGAAGCCAAGGACCTTCTGCTCTCCTGACCGATCACGGCGGATCACCACATGGTGTGGCCATGCGGCCTTTCTCACCAGTATTTTACTGGTGCTCCCTGCGCAACGGAAAGAAATGGAGATGCGGTGCCGCCGCCGTCTTGTGGCGGCACAAAACCCCTTGCGAAACTCAGGAGGCCGATATGTTGGTGCACTTGAATCGCCTGCCGCTTGCTGTGACGGTCACTCTTCTGGCGCTGCCCTTCGCCGCCGGTGCTGCCCTGGCCGCACCGCTCGCCGCGGCCAATGGAATGACGCTTTACACCTATGACAAGGATCAAGGCGGCACATCCGCGTGCTACGACGCCTGTGCCGGCAATTGGCCGCCCTATATGGTCAAGATGGACCAGCACAGCGGCAAGGACTGGACCGAAGTCAAACGCAAGGACGGAACCATGCAGTGGGCCTACAAAGGCAAACCGCTCTATTTCTTTGCCATGGACAAGAAAACGGGTGACGCCCTGGGCGACGGCAAGAATGGCGTCTGGCACATTGCCAGCGAATGACACGCGGGGCGGCCTAGCGCAACGGACGATCAAACCGGAACGATTTGAGAGAGTAAAGTTGCGCCAACATATTGATTTTCGAGCAACTTATCGGCGGCAGTTGAGTCCAACTGACCGCCGGTTGCTCTAGCGCCGCCCCTGACTTTCAGGGTGCCAGCACCATGCAGCTCTGGCCGCGCCTCTTGATATCGCGGCAGGCCGTGGCCGCCGTCTGCCGGTTGAACCCGGCATAGCGCGCCCGGTAGAAGGTCTCGGAACCCTTCTGCACCGCGATGGTATAGGCGCGCTTGCCGCGCAGCGAGGTCACCCGGGAAAGATCGGACAGTTTGCGCTCGGCGTTTTCCCTCGAGGGGAAGGCCCCGATCTGGATGTTCCAGCCGGGATCAATGGCAGCCACCACCATTTCGCCGCCGGCATCACTGCCCGGCTTCTTCACCGCGAAGGGCAGCTTCTCCGGCTTGGCCGCCGCAGTCTTAACCTGCGGAACGGGCTCCGCCAACGCGTCAGCACCGCTGCCATCATCCGCCGCCATGCGCGCTTCCAGAACCTGGGGCTGGTCGCTGGGCGCAATCACGCTGGCACTGGTGGTGCCGACGATCCGGCGCGGCTTCCCCGCCGCAATGCCGCCGATCACTTCCGCCGTTTGCGGCGGCAGGGCGGCGGCGGCGGTTTCCTTCCGCGGCGCGATGGGGTTGATGATGCCCCTGGATGAGCCGGGCAGGGCGGCGATGGTATTGCCGCCGCGGCACTTGGGCAGCACGCCGTCGAGCATGCGCATCATATAGGCGTTGCGCGCCCCCACCGAGCGGGCGCCCAGCACCACGCCGACCACGCGGCGGTCGCCGCGCCGCGTCGATGTGGTGAGATTATAGCCGGCGGCCCCGATGTAGCCGGTCTTGATGCCGTCGGTTCCGGCAAAGCGCTGCAACAGGGCATTATGGCCGCGCACCAGCCGCCCCTTGTAGAAGAAGGAGGTGGCGCGGAAATAGGGATAATACTGCGGGAAGTCGCGCATCAGGCGCAGCGACAGGGTGGCCATGTCGCGCGCCGTGGTCATCTGCCCCGGATTGGGCAGGCCCGAGGCATTGCGGAAGGTGGTGCGGCTCATGCCGAGCGCACGCGCCGTGCGGGTCATGCGCGCCGCAAAGGCGCTTTCGCTGCCGCCCAGGTTTTCGGCCACGGTCACCGCTGCGTCATTGGCGGATTTCACCACCAGCGCCTTGATGGCGGTTTCCACCGTGATGCTTTCGCCCGCGCGCAGGCCAAGCTTCGAGGGCTGCACCCTAGTGGCCCGGGCCGAGACGCGCAGCGGTGTCGACAATTTGACCTCGCCCGACTTCAACTCCTGAAACAGGATGTAGAGGGTCATCATCTTGGTGAGCGAGGCCGGATAGCGCAGCCCGTCGGCGTCGCTGGAAAACAGGACTGCGCCGGTGCGGGCGTCAACGGCAAGGGCGGCAAACCGGGGCTTGGCCATGGCTTCGGCCGAAAACAGCGCCACCAGCGCCGCCATCGCCACCACCATCACGCGCCAGCGTTTCACTAGGGACATCACACATGCTCCACCTGTCCGGCGCGCCGCCGCCGGAACGATTCGACCAACCCCCACCGGAATGACCGGCAGAAACCCCATGCCGACCCTAATGTCCAGAGGCTTAAGAGGGGGTAAAGGCGAATGTGAACAGGTCTATTGTGCAGTGCACAAAACTCCTTGACATTCATTGTGCGGTGCACATATATGGGGTCATGACGTGCCTCCCCCTCATTCAGGAGATTCCGATGTTCCAGCCCTTCAACAACTCCCAGATGTTCAACAAGGACAGCCTTGAGGTCTTTTCCAACGCCGCCAGCGTGTGGAACCGCGGCCTTCAGGCCATTGCCCAGGAGACTGCGGATTATTCGCGCAAGTCCATGGAAAAGGGCGCCGAGGTGATGGAGCAGGCCATGCAGGTCAAGTCCTTCGACAAGGCGGTTGAGCTGCAGCAGGGCTATGCCCGCGACGCCTATGAAAGCTTCGTTGCCCAGGCCACCAAGGTCGGCGAAATCTATACCGCAACTGCGAAGGAAGCCTTCAAGCCCTTCGAGGCCAACATGGCCTCCTTCGGCTTCCGCATGCCGAAGTAAGCAGCAGCGTCCGTTTCAAGTTTCTCCTCCCTGAACTTGCCGCCGGGATCATCCGATTCCGGCGGTCTTTGCATTGCGGCAGGAGCTCAGGCGAGCGTGATGGTCACCGGCACATGGTCGGAAGGCCGGTCCTTGCCGCGCTGGTCGCGGGCAATCTCGGCGGCCTTGAGCCGGTCCGCCGCCTGGGGCGACAGCAGGTGGTGGTCGATGCGGATGCCATTGTCGCGCTGCCACGCCCCGGCCTGATAGTCCCAGAAGGTGAAGCCGTCGCGCACATCGGGGTGCAGCGTCCGCCAGGCGTCGGTGAGGCCAAGGCCCAGCAGCGCCCGGAAGGCATTGCGCGTGCGCGGCAGGAACAGCGCATCCTCGGCCCATTGCGCCGGGTTGCGCGCATCCTCCGGGGCCGGGATCACGTTGAAGTCGCCCGCCAGCACGAAGGCCTCCTCGCCCGCCAGCCAGTCGCGGGCAAGGCCGGTCAGACGCTCCATCCAGCCCAGCTTGTAATCATACTTCGGCCCCGGCGCGGGATTGCCGTTGGGCAGATAGAGCGAAGCGACGCGCACCGCCAGCGGCCCGTCCAATACCGTGGCCGCAATGAAGCGCGCCTGTTCGTCACTCGCGTCGCCGGGCAGGCGGGGCGTCACATCCTCCATCGGCAGCCGCGACAGCAGGGCAACGCCATGCCATGTCTTCTGGCCGTGCACCGCCGCCTGATAGCCCAGTTCGGAAAACGCCAGTGACGGGAAGGCATGATCCTCGCACTTGATCTCCTGCAGGCAGACCACATCGGGCCTGGCCTCGCGCAAATAGGCCAGAACCTGCTCCAGATGCGCCTTCACCGAGTTCACATTCCAGGTGGCGATGCGCATGAAAACCCCTGAGGTCAGATGGAGAAACTGGTGCCGCAGCCGCAGGAAGCGGTGGCCAGCGGGTTCTTGATCTTGAAGGCCTGACCCATGAGGTCGTCAACGAAATCCACCGTCGCCCCCGCCATGAAACCGAGCGAGGCCTGATCCACCACCACGGTGGCGGCACCCTGGGCGAAGGCCACGTCATCGGCGGCGCGCTCAGCGTCGATCCTGAACTCATACTGGAAGCCGGAGCAGCCGCCGCCATTGATGGCGATGCGGAAGAATTTCGCCGGGTCGCCCCCGGTCAGCGCGGCAATGCGCGCCGCGGCGGCGGCGGTGATGTTTATGGTGGCGGGATGGTCGGTCATGGGGCAGGATGTTGGAAGATTGAGCGCGATTGTCAATGCCCCGCACCCCAGCCCCCTTTGCCGCCAGACCAGCCCACAGCCGGGGCCGGCTTTATCCGGAACCCGAGGCGCCCCCGCGCACCCCCTTCGAGCGTGACCGCGACCGCATCATCCATTCCGCCGCCTTCCGCCGCCTGAAACACAAGACCCAGGTCTTCGTCTATCATGAGGGCGATCATTTCCGCACCCGGCTCACCCATTCGCTGGAGGTGGCGCAGATCGCCCGCTCCATCGCCCGCGTCATCGGCCTTGACGAAGATTTGACCGAGGCGCTGGCCCTGGCCCATGACCTCGGCCACACGCCCTTCGGACATGCCGGCGAACGTGAACTCGACCGGCTGATGCAGCCCCATGGCGGCTTCGACCACAATGCCCAGTCGCTCCGCATCGTCACCAAGCTGGAACGGCGCTACGCCGCCTTCGATGGCCTGAACCTGACCTGGGAGACTCTGGAAGGTCTGGTGAAGCACAATGGCCCCCTCATTGACCGCGACGGCAACGCCATCGGCCCCTACCGTGAACGCGGGCTTCCCGCCGCCATCATCGAATACAACGAGGCTCACGATCTTGCCCTGGCCAGCTTCGCCTCAGCCGAGGCCCAGGCCGCGGCCCTCGCCGATGACATCGCCTACAATGCCCACGACATGGACGATGGCCTGCGCGCCGGCCTGTTCGAGATCATCGACCTCGGCGACAACCCGCTGGCCGGTCCGGCGCTGGCCGACGTGTTGAAAACCCATCCCGGCCTCGACCGTTCGCGCACCATCCATGAGACCGTGCGCCGGGTCATCTCGGCCATGGTCACTGATGTCCTGGCGGAGTCGAAGAAGCGCCTGAAGCAGGACAACCCGCCGAGCAGCGACGCGCTGCGGCAGCTTTCCCGTCCGGTCATTTCCTTCTCGCCCCAGATGGTGGAAAACAACCGGGTTTTGCAGGCCTTCCTGTCGCGCAGCATGTATCGCCATCCGCGCGTCATGGAAATCATGGAGCGCGCCCAGCGCGTCATCAGCGATCTCTTCGAGGCCTATATGAACGACCCGAAATTGCTGCCCGAGGACTGGCGCGACGGCACCCCCATAGCCGACCAGCCGCGCTATGCCCGCGCCGTCTGTGATTTCCTCGCCGGCATGACCGACCGCTATGCCCTTGACCAGCACAAGCGGCTGTTTGACCTCGGACCCCTTTTCCGATAGCACGGCAAGCAAGATCAATAGTTTAACAGATTTCCATGAACCTCTTTGCCCATTTCCAGACGCTGGTGCGTGACGAGCTGGTGGCCATGGCCGCCGAAGGCCTCTTGCCGCCGGGCCTTGACCTCTCCCGCGTCACCGCCGAACCGCCGCGCGAGGCCGCCCATGGCGATGTCGCCAGCAATGCCGCCATGGTGCTGGCCAGGCCCGCGGGCCAGAACCCGCGCGCCCTGGCCGAGGCGCTGGCCGCCCGTCTGGCCGGGCGCCGGGACGTGGCCCGGGCCGAGGTGGCCGGACCCGGCTTCATCAACCTCACCCTGAAGCCGGAATTCTGGCCGCGCGTGCTGTCGGCCATTCTGGAGCAGGGCGAGGCCTATGGCCGTTCTGCCATGGGTGGGGGCCGCAAGGTCAATTGCGAATATGTTTCCGCCAACCCCACCGGGCCTCTGCATGTCGGCCACTGCCGGGGCGCGGTTTTCGGCGATGCCCTGGCCGAACTCCTCGCGGTCACCGGCCATGCGGTGGTGAAGGAATATTACATCAACGACGCGGGTGCCCAGGTTGATGTGCTGGCGCGCTCGGCCTATCTGCGCTACCGCGAAGCCCTGGGCGAAGCCATCGGCGAGATTCCGGCGGGGCTCTATCCCGGTTCCTACCTCATTCCCGTGGGCCAGGCGCTGAAGGAAAAATTCGGCGAAACGTTGCGCGCTATGCCGGAAAGCGAATGGCTGCCCCGGGTGCGCGCGCTCACCATGGCCATGATGATGGAGCTGATCCGCGACGATCTCGCGGCCCTCAACATCCGGCAGGAGGTGTTTTTCTCCGAGAAGTCGCTGCATGACGGCGGCCAGGTCGCCGAGACCGTGGCCGCCCTGCGCGCGAGGGGCCACATCTATGAGGGCCGCCTGCCGCCGCCCAAGGGCGAGGTGCCCGAGGATTGGGAGGACCGCGAGCAGACCCTGTTCCGCGCCACCGCCTTCGGCGACGACATCGACCGCCCGCTGATGAAGTCGGACGGTTCCTACACCTATTTCGCCTCCGACGTGGCCTATGCCCGCAACAAGATCGAGCGCGGCTTCACCGAGCTGATCTATGTGCTGGGGGCCGATCATGGCGGCTATGTCAAGCGGCTGGAGGCCATTGCCGCGGCGCTGGCGGGCAAGGGTGCCGTCGATGTGGTGGTGCGCCTGTGCCAGCTGGTGAAGCTGTTCCGCAATGGCGAGCCGGTGCGCATGTCCAAGCGGGCGGGCGAATTCGTGACCTTGCGCGATGTGGTGGACGAGGTGGGGCCGGACGTGGTGCGCTTCATGATGCTCTTCCGCAAGAACGAGGCGCCGCTCGACTTCGACTTCGCCAGGGTGACGGAACAGTCCAAGGACAATCCGGTGTTCTACGTGCAATACGCCCATGCCCGCATCTGTTCGGTGCTGCGCAACGCCGAGGCCGAAGGAGCAGGGCAGGGCAAGGTCGATTTTGCTCTGCTCACGGACGAAGCCGAAGGCGCACTCGTCCGCCGCATGGCGCTTTATCCCCGTCTGCTGGAGGCGGCGGCGGCGGCCCATGAACCCCACCGCGTGGCCTTCTACCTTCATGAACTGGCCAGCGAATTCCATGCCCTGTGGAACAAGGGCAAAGAGTCGCCCCAATTGCGATTTATTTTGCGGGAAAACGGTGACCTGACGGCGACCCGGCTCGCTTTCCTGCGGGCGATTCGCTATTGTCTGGCCAACGGGCTCAGAATTCTGGGCGTCCGGCCGGTAGACGAAATGTAAGTAACGGAACCACCGACCATGGATCAAGACTCCACCAAAGGCCCCGACAAGCGCAACTGGCGCGAACGGCTGGGGATTGGCAAGCAGGAGCTTCCGCGCATCGCTGAGGAATTCAAGGATGAGGTCAAGGCCGTGGAAAAGACCGTGACCGATACCATTGAGGCGCTGGGCGGCCCGGCCACGCCCGCCCCCGGTGCGGCCCGTCCGGCACCCCGTGTGGTCAAGCCCGCACCCATGGCGCCGCACGTTGCCCGGCCCGCGCCCGCGCCTGCGCCCGTGGTGGAAGAGAAACCGATGGCCCCCGCCGCGGAGTCGCGGCCTGCCGCCAGGGCACCCGAAACGCGCCGCGCCGCCGCGCCCCCCGATCCGCTGGCCGACAAGCTGCGCGCCCAGCGCGCCGCCGCCGAACGTCTTGCCGAACAGCGCGTGCAGGCGGCAAGGGCCCGGGCCGAGGCGGTGCGCCGCCAGACCCCGCAACCGCCGGTTCCGCCCGGTGCGCCGCCGCCCTCGATCATTGCCGAGGGCCGGAACGCCCCGCGTCCGAAATATTCCTTCGCCGATGATGAGCCGCAGCGGCCCATGCCGCCGCATCGCCCGGCCTTTCCCCAGGGCCATTTCCCGCCCCAGGGCGCACCTCAGATGGCACCGCCGCGCCCGCCCCTGGGCGGCGGTTATCCGCCGCAGCAGCCCTATGGCGGCGGTGGACTCAATCCCAATCTGCAGCGCCCGGCGCCGCCCTATCCCCCGGGCCCCCCGGGCTACCGGCCCCAGCCGCAGCAGGCGCCGCAGGGCTTCCGCCCGATTGATCCGGCCACCGGCTATCCCATGCAGCCGGGCTATCTGCCGCCCGGCGTGAACCGCTCCTATCCCGGCCAGGTGCCTGGTGCAGCCATGCCGCCGCCGGGCCGTCTCCCGCCGCGCTCAGCCGAGGTGCCCTTTGCCCCCCCGGCCCAGCGCGCCCCCGTTCCCGCCGCGCCGCGCCGCCAGCAGCGCAGCCTGCCGCCCGCACCGGTTCCGGCTGCGGAGGCCGATATCGGCGACGATATTTTCGACAGCCCGCCGCGCCCGCAACCGCGTCCCGGTGTCAGCGACTACACCCAGGCCTATCAGGAGATGGAGGATGCCTTCATCGAGGAGCCGCGCCGCTCCGCCGGTCCCTGGGTGCTGCTGCTGCTGCTGATGCTGGCGGCCGCCGTGGCCGGGGCAGGCGTCTGGTTCTATCAGACCAACATCAAGACCGCCGGCAAGACCGGAACCGACACTGTGCCGGTGGTGGAAGCACCGCAGCAGCCCGGCAAGGTCGCCACCGAACCCGCCCCCGTCGCCGACCCTGCGGCGACACCCGCCGCTCCGTCGCGCAAGGCCATCTATGACCGCATTGTCGGCGATCAGGAAGTGCTGGGCGGCCAGATGACGCCTACCGAGGAAGCCCCGGTGCAACCGGCGGGCCAGAGCCAGCCCATTCCCGATCCCACCGGTGATGCAACACCTCTGCCTCTGCCGCCGCCACCTGGCGGTGATGGCACCGGCAGCCCGCAGGGTTCCTTGACCGGCAGTCAGACCACCGATACGGCCATGAACGTGGCGCCTGCCTCCGACACCGCGGCCGACAAGGCCGATGGCGCGGCCCAACCGGAAACCCCCACTGCGACAGCGGCGAATGAAGGGCAAGCGACGCCGCTGCCGGTCAAGCTTGCCACCAGCGACGAGCAGATTTCTGATCCCGAGCCTGCCGCGGCCAAGCCGGTCACCGCCCGGAAAGCCACGACCAGCAAACCCAAGACCACCGATCCCTATGCCAATCTGGGCGCGCGCCCCGTGGTGCTGGTGCCGCCGAGCCAGACCGGCAAGCAGCGCACCAAGGTCGCCAGCGCCCCGGCCATGACGCCCCAGGCCCCCGACACGCCGGCGCCCACCGACATTTCGTCATCGAACAGTCTTTACGGCAGCACCGCTCCTTCCGAGCCTGCCACCGCCGCCACCGCGCCGAAGAAAAAGGGCGGCGGCATCCTCGATCTCTTCAACGGCAACCGCACCTCGGCCAGCGCGCCCGCGCCGCAACCCCTCCCGCAGGACCAGGTTGCCGCCATCGCGCCGCCACCCGCTGCCGTCACCACCCGGACCGCGCCCCAGGTCACCGCCACCACGCCCCCCGCTGCCTCCACTGGCGCTGGCGGCTATGTGGTCCAGCTCGCCTCCTTCCGGTCGCAATCCGAGGCCACGACTGAATCCAATCGTTTCCGCTCGCGCCATTCCGGCCTGCTGGGCGGCCTGTCGCCCATCATCTCCGAAGCCAGCGTGGCGGGCAGCACGCGCTATCGTCTGGCCTTCGGACCGCTGCCCAGCCGCAGCGACGCCAATCGCCTGTGCAGCCAGCTCTTTGCCGCTGGCGAACGCGATTGCCTGGTGCGCAGCAAATAGACCAGCCAGTGCCGATCGTGGCTCCAGTAATCATTCCGCCTCAGCCCCCATGCAAACCATAAAAGCCTTCATCTCCGGCTGCGCTGGCACGGTCCTTACCGCGGCGGAGGAAAACTTCTTCGCCACCGAACGGCCCTGGGGCCTCATCCTCTTCCGGCGCAATTGCGCCAGCCCGGAGCAGATCGCCAGCCTCACCGCCCGTTTCCGCCATCTGGTGGGCCGCAAGGATGCGCCGGTGCTGATCGATCAGGAGGGCGGCAGGGTGCAACGCCTGGGGCCGCCTCTCACCCACTGGCGCAAATATCCGCCCGCCCGCGCCCTGGGCGAGCTCTTTGCCCGCAATCCCCTCATGGCGCTGCGCACGGCGCGCAGCCTTGGCCGCCTCATGGCCGAGGACATGGCCGCCTGCGGCATCACCGTGGATTGCCTGCCGGTCCTCGACCTGCCGCGTGTCGGCAGCCATGATGTCATCGGCGACCGCGCCTATGCCGTGAAACCCGAGACGGTTGCGGCCCTGGCCCGGGCCCACAGCGAAGGCCTGATGGCGGGCGGCGTTCTGCCCGTGATGAAACATATTCCCGGCCACGGCCGCGCCCAAGCCGACAGCCACCATGAGCTGCCCGTGGTTCATGCCAGCCGCGGCGAATTGGAGGAATGGGACTTCCTGCCCTTCGCCGCCTATGCCGACTGCCCCATGGCCATGACCGCCCATGTGGTGTTCACCGCACTCGACGCCGATGCCCCCGCCACCCTGTCGCGCAAGGTGGTCAACGGTGTCATCCGCCGCGACATCGGTTTTTCCGGCCTGCTCATGACCGACGACCTGTCCATGAAGGCGCTTTCGGGCTCCATGACGGAAAAGGCGGCAGCCGCCCATGCCGCCGGCTGCGATATGCTGCTGCATTGCAACGGCGACCTAGCCGAGATGCAGGAACTGGCCGCCGCCGCCCGGCCTTTGGCAGGCAAGGCCATGGCCCGCGCCAAGGCCGCCCTGTGCCGCCTGCGCAAGCCCGCATCCT
>CALMUW010000063.1 GCA_937872985.1 uncultured Alphaproteobacteria bacterium | reverse complement strand
CACCGTCGAGGACACCCTCACCACCTCAGCCGACTTCCTGGTGTGAGGATCAGGCGGATCAGGCAGGGGCTGGGCAATCCCCCCGGTCCTCATCATGCGTGATGATGCTCACCACGTTCCGCTGTTGGCCATGGACAGCCACGGCTCCACCGGCGTTTGCGCCGGACCGAGTTGCAGCAGCTCGATGGAAATGCCGTCAGGCGTCTTGATGAAGGCCATGCGCCCGTCGCGCGGCGGCCGGTTGATGGTGATGCCCTGCTGCATCAGCCGCGCGCAATAGCCGTTGATGTCCGCAACCCCGATGGCGAGATGGCCGAAGTTGCGCCCCCCGGCATAGACCTCGGGATCCCAGTTATAGGTCAGCTCCACCGGCGTTTCCGGGCTGTCGGGGCAGGCGACAAACACCAGGGTGAACCGTCCCTGGGCGCTTTCCGTCCGCCGCTGTTCGACGAAGCCGAGCTTGGTCACGAAGAAATCCAGCGCCGTATCGAGGTCGGCCACGCGGATCATGGTGTGCAGATATTTCATTCTCCGGCTCTCCCCTGTCGCATCGGTGATTCGCACCATGATAGCGATTTTTGTCATGACGGCGGCGCGCATGACTCCGGCGCGCCGCAATGAAAAAAGTCGCGCAACGCCTGATGCGCGCTCATCATGCGTTTTGCGAAGGGCGCTGCGCCGCAAGGTTGTGTGGACAAAATAAGGGGTTTTTTCCCTTCCCCTGATGCCGCACGGCCAAAGTGGTGGACATCTTGACGAAAGGGCCGGGTTATCCACCGGTCGGCGACAGGTGGCGTCTATACAAACAGTTAAAATTTGATCAAGACTGCCTCCATCGCTGCGCCGATGCGGGGCGCGAGTGCGTGAGGTTTGGGTATGGCGGTTAAGGACGGGGACGCTTCCGCTAAGGTCGAAGCCCACATGGGCGAGACGGCGGAGCGTGGAGTAGACAGGAGTCACGAGGCCAATGTCCGGATCATCACCATTGATGGTCTGGTCAAGTGGTTTGACGTGGGCCGGGGATATGGCTTCATCATCCCTGACAACGGCATGCCGGATATTCTCCTGCATCTGTCCTGCCTGAAGCGGGACGGCTTTGAGGCGCCCCTGGAAGGATCGCGCGTTTCCTGCGAAGTGGTGGAGCGCCAGAAGGGCTACCAGTGCCTGCGTGTTCTCAATGTCGATCTCTCCACCGCCATTCATCCGGTGGAGCGCAAGGCCCGCACCCATAATACGGTGGTGCCGTCCTCGGCCTGGGTGCGCGCCAAGGTGAAGTGGTTCAACCGCGCCCGCGGGTTCGGCTTCGTGTCGGAGGGCGACAACAAGCCCGACATCTTCGTGCACATGGAAGTGCTGCGCAAAACGGCCATTGCCGATCTTCAGCCCGACCAGTGGGTCTATGTCCGCTTCGGCGAAAGCGCCAAGGGCAACATGGCTGCCGAAATCCGCCTGACGCTGGATGGCGGCCCGGCCCACACCAATTAACCGGAAAGCCCCAATTTCGCTTCAATCCCTTGGGAGAGGAGCAGCCATGAAACTGCTGCGCACGGCCCTTCTCCTCGTTCTGACGCTTCACTTTCCCCTGGGGGCGCGCGCCCTGGCGCAGGAACCGGCGCGCATTGAACCGCTCACCATCACCACGGGCGCTTCCGCCGCCATGTTCTCCGCCGAGGTGGCCGATACCGACGAACTGCGTGAGCGGGGCCTGATGTTCCGCCACCGCCTGCCGGAGAATCAGGCCATGCTGTTCGACTTCGGCGAGCCGCGTCCCGTCTCCATGTGGATGAAGAACACCTATATCCCGCTCGACATGGTTTTCGTGCGCTCGGACGGCACCATCGCCGCCATCGTCGAGAACGCCGTGCCCAAGTCCCTGGAAACCATCGGCGTGCAGGAACCGGTGCGCGGCGTCATCGAACTGGCGGCGGGCACGGTTAAGCGTCTGGGCATCACCCAGCAGGACAAGGTTTACAACCGGATTTTTGCGACAAGCGAGGATCTGTCTGCCCCCAATCCGTGAGCCGGGCTGGGGGGAGCAGGGGGCATCTTGCCCATCTGCCCTCAAGTCGTATAAGCAGTCCGCACTGGATATTCGGGGCGTAGCGCAGCCTGGTAGCGCATCTGCTTTGGGAGCAGAGGGTCGCGAGTTCAAATCCCGCCGCCCCGACCATCCACCTTCTGAACGCTAGGGAGCAGCGCCGATGGCCGTCCGCATTTACAAGCCCGCCCGCAATGCCATGCAGTCCGGCAAGGGCAAGTCCGACTTCTGGATTTTGGAGAATGTGGCCGACCACAGACGCACCGCCGATCCACTCATGGGCTGGACCTCCAGCGCCGACACCGAAACCCAGGTGAAGCTGAAGTTCGCCACTCGCGCGGAAGCCGAGGCCTATGCCCAAAGGCGCGGCCTTGCCTATACGGTGGCACCGGAAGCACCGGTAAAGTTGCAGAAGAAATCCTACTCCGACAATTTCCGCTTTGGCCGCACCACCCTCTGGACCCATTGAGGGTGCTGGCGGCCACCAGACAAAAATCACGGCCCCGTAGCTCAGTTGGACCAGAGCAAGTGCCTTCTAAGCACTAGGTCGCACGTTCGAATCGTGCCGGGGTCGCCATTTCAAAAATGAAAGAGACATCATGAGTGACGAGATCGTCGTGAAGGACGCCAATGGCGCGGTGCTGAAGGATGGCGACAATGTCACCCTGATCAAGGACCTGAAGGTGAAGGGTTCGGGCGGCGTGACGCTGAAGCGCGGCACCCTGATCAAGGGCATCCGCCTCACCGGCAGCGAAGATGAGATCGACTGCCGCCACGACAAGGTGAAGGGACTGGTGCTGCGAACCGAGTTCGTCAGGAAGGCCTGAGCCGCAGCCCTATGGCGCGTTCATGAATTCGCCGCACTTGGGCGCGGCGTAATTGCCCCAGGGCATGATCGGCACCGTCGAGGTGGAGTTCTGCGGCGAGCCTTCGATGATCCTGTCGCTGTAGCTGAGATAGACCAGCACATTGCGCTTCGTGTCGCAGCCGCGCACGATCTGCATCTTCTTGAAGAACAGCGAGCGCCGCTGGCGATAGATTTCCTCGCCCTGATCGAACTTGGCCTTGATGGTGACCGGACCCACCTGGCGGCAGGCGAGCGACACCTCCGACCGTTCTTCTGCAAAACCCGCCCAGCCCTTCCAGCCGCCGATTTCCGGCACGGTGAAATAGCAGGCCACGCCATCGATCTGCGGATCGTCGATGACATAGGTGGCGAGCTTGGCGTCGGGCGACAGCAGGCGGAACACCGTGGTTTTCTTGAAGATCAGTTCCGGGTCATCCGCCTCCTGCGCCACGGCCAGGGCAGGGGCGACAAGGGCGGCAGCAAGGGCAAATGCGGCGAGGGCTTTCTGCATGGGTAATTCTCCTGTGCCGGATAGATGGGGTGTCAGGCGTGGGCATGCAACCGTTTGAAGCCCGCCTCAAGGTCGTCGATGAGGTCGGCGGGATCTTCGAGGCCGATCTGCAGGCGCAGCGCCGGGCCCGCCGGCCGCCACCTGGTGGCGGTGCGCACAGGATGGGTGGGGACCATCAGGCTTTCATAGCCGCCCCAGCTCCAGCCGATGCCGAAGAGTTCCAACCCGTCCACCATGGCGGCCACGGCCTTCTGCGAAACCGGCTTGAGAATGATGGTGAACAGGCCCGCCGCCCCGGTGAAATCGCGCTTCCACAGCTCATGCCCCGGCGCGCCGGGAAGGGCGGGGTAAAGCACCTGCGCCACTTCCGGCCGTTGCTGCAGCCATTCGGCCACGGCGAGCGCATTCCGCATGTGGTGCTCCATGCGGATGGCCATGGTGCGCAGGCCCCGGAGCGCCAGCGCCGCCTCATCGCCGGACACGCACTGGCCGAGGATCTCATGGGCCGTGTCGAATTGCTTGAAGGTGGCCTCGGTGCAGGTGACGGTGCCCATCAGCACGTCCGAGTGGCCGCCGATGTATTTGGTCGCCGCCTGAATGGAGACATCGCAGCCATGGGCGAAGGCGTTGAAATAGTGGCCCGCCCCCCAGGTGTTGTCGATCATCACGATGCAGCCCGCCTGATGCGCCGCCGCCGCGATGGCCGGCACGTCCTGCACCTCCATGGTGTGGCTGCCGGGGCTTTCGGTGAAGACCACACGGGTATTGGGCCGGATCATCGCCGCAATCCCGGCGCCGATCAGGGGATCGTAATAGCTCACCTCGACGCCGAAATTCTTCATCAGGCTGTCGCAAAAACGCCGGTTTGGACCATAGACCGAATCGACCATGAGCAGGTGGTCGCCCTGCTTCAGGAAGGCAAGGAGAGGCACCGTCACCGCCGCCAGGCCGGAACAGAGAAGCCGCGTCCTGTAGCCGCCCTCCAGCCGCGCCACGGCCTCCTCCAGCGCCCGCACCGTGGGCGTGCCATGGGTGCCATAGGTATAGGGCTGGTCGCCGCTGGCCAGCGTGGCAAGATCGGGAAACAGCACGGTTGAGCCGCGATAGACCGGCGGATTGACGAAGCCGTGCGACGTGTGGTCATGGCCCGCCAGCACCAGACGGGTGGCGGGACGGTAGTGGTCAATCGGGCTTTTGCTGTGGGTCATGGGCCTGCCGCTATCGGAAATGGGGTCGTGGCGGTGTAGCATGGCGCCCGCACAGGGGAAAAGCCGATGAATGAGAAGACGCCAGCCAGTCCGCCGGAAAGTGATGGCCAGAACGGCTCGCCCCTGGGCCGCTTCCTCATGCGGGTGCTGCGCGTGGGCACCCTGGCTGCGGCAGGCTTCCTCGCCTTCGCCATTCTGGCCATGCTGTGGCAGCGCCATCAGGGCGATCTGGGCTTTGTGTTCCAGCCGGGTGACAAGGCGTTTTTCTGGATTGCCGGGATCATGCTGCTTGCCGCCCTGTGGATCAGCCGCAGCATTTCCCGCGAATTGCGCTGAGCCTGCCCACGGTCCCGCGCCCCCTTGAACCCACCCGCCGATGGGCTTACCAAGGCGCGGTTTAAACGGGGAAACAACCATGGATTCCGCTAGCCGCATTGCCGACCGCAAGGACTGGATCAAGGGCGCCACCGGCGACTGGGAGGTGATCATCGGGCTCGAGGTCCATGCCCAGGTCCTGTCCCGCGCCAAGCTCTTTTCCGGGGCCTCGGCGGAATTCGGCGGCGAACCCAATGATCATGTCTCGCTGGTGGACGCGGCCATGCCCGGCATGTTGCCGGTGATCAACCGTTTCTGTGTCGAGCAGGCGGTGAAGACGGGGCTGGGACTGAAGGCCGCGATCAACGACTATTCCGTCTTCGACCGGAAGAACTATTTCTATCCCGACCTGCCGCAGGGCTATCAGATCTCCCAGTACAAGCAGCCCGTGGTGGGCGAGGGCCAGGTTCACCTCGACATGGAGGAGGGCAAGACCGTGGAGGTGGGCATCGAGCGCCTGCACCTCGAACAGGACGCCGGCAAATCCCTGCACGACCAGCACCCCGCCATGTCCTTCGTGGACCTGAACCGCTCCGGCTGCGCGCTGATGGAGATCGTCTCCAGGCCGGACCTGCGCTCGGCGGACGAGGCCAAGGCCTATGTCACCAAGCTGCGCCAGATCATGCGTTATCTCGGCACCTGCGACGGCAACATGGAGCAGGGGTCCTTGCGCGCCGATGTGAACGTGTCGGTGCGCCGCCCCGGCGCGGCCTTCGGCACACGCTGCGAGATCAAGAACGTCAACTCCATTCGCTTCATGGGCCAGGCCATCGAGTATGAGGCGCGCCGCCAGATCGGCATTCTCGAGGACGGCGGCAAGATCGATCAGGAAACCCGCCTGTTCGATCCGAAGAAGGGCGAGACGCGCTCCATGCGCTCCAAGGAGGAGGCCCACGACTACCGCTACTTCCCCGACCCTGACCTGCTGCCGTTGCAGCTCGACCGCGCCTGGATCGAAGGCCTGCGCCAGGGCCTGCCGGAACTGCCGGACGAAAAGCGCGCCCGTTTCCAGAAGGATTACGGCCTTTCCGCCTATGACGCCGATGTGCTCGGCGCGGAAGCCGCCTCCGCCGACTATTTCGAAGCCGTGGCCAAGGGCCGCGACGGCAAGCTTGCGGCCAACTGGGTCATCAACGAACTCTTCGGCCGCCTGAACAAGGAGGGCAGGTCGGTGGAAACCTCGCCCGTGTCGCCCGCCCAGATCGGCGGCATCATCGATCTCATCGGCGCGGGCACCATCTCCGGCAAGATCGCCAAGGATGTCTTCGAGATCATCTGGAGCGAGGGCGGCGACCCGGCGGCCATCGTCGAGGCCCGCGGGCTGAAGCAGGTGACCGACACCGGCGCCATCGAAAAGGCTGTCACCGAGATCATCGCCGCCAACCCGGACAAGGTGGAACAGGTGCGGCTCAAGCCCACCATGCTCGGCTGGTTCGTGGGCCAGGTGATGAAGGCCACCGGCGGCAAGGCCAACCCGCAGACGGTGAATGACCTGCTGAAGAAAAAGCTGGAAATTTGACCAAGCCCCCGACTCTCTCATATTAATCACACTAAATCAATCACTTAAAAGGTATTTCCGGCTGCCGCGCTTTCCGCTATAGTCCGTGTGCTGATATTCAGACTGCGGCGTAATCGCGGGTGGAGTGTGTGATGGTCAAGACGGCGAAAAAGGCGGCCGCCAGAAAAGCGGCTAAGCCCGCACGGAAGCCTGCGGCAAAGGCCCAGGCCAGGACGGGGGCAAAGGTAAAGCCAAGCCCGCCGGCCAGGACCGCCACTTTCAGCCCGAGGGAGCGTCAGCGCTTCACCCTGCATGGCAATGCGCTCTCCGGTCCATCCTACACCGTGGCCCTGATGCTGTCCCTGTGCCGCCACCCCTACAGCTATATTCACGTCAACCTGCGTGAGGGCCAGCACAAGCAGCCCGACTATCTGGTGAAGAATCGCTATGGCCAGGTGCCGGCGCTGCGCGACGGCCATGCCTTCGTGGTGCAGTCCGCCGCCATCATCACCTATCTCGCCGATGAACTGGGCAAGTTCGGGGCCAAACAGCCGCTGGAGACCCAGCGCATCCGCGAATGGCTGTTCTGGTCCTGGGACAAGCTGGCAACACCGCTCTATCGCCTGCGCGCCCGCAACCGCGGCATCCGCCAGTTCGGCGAGGAGGTGCGCCTCATGTATGACACCGAGGCCCGGGCGGCGCTCGCCATGCTGGAGCAGGAATTGGTGAAGAGCGACTGGATCGCCGGCAAGCGCCCCACCATTGCCGATATTGGCATTTATGCAGCGGTCCGCTATGCACCGGAAGCGCATGTCGACCTTGCGCCCTATCCGCGCCTCACGGCCTGGAAGCAGCGGGTTGAGGGATTGCCGGGATTCGCCCCCCCGGAAGAACTCCTGCCGCTGGAGAGCAGGCTGATATGAGGATTGACGGGTGACGGAAGCCACCGCCACGAAGATCAACGAGACCGACAACCACCACCCCAGCAGCAAACCGAAGCATCACGGCCTGGGCCGCTGGTCCGGCGCCACGCTGGCGCTGGCCCTTGCCGTGGCCGGTCTGGCGGCGGGACGTCTTGGCATGCTGTGGCCCAGCTTCGATGTCTTCACCCAGTTGACGGCGCAATTCATCATGGCCTTTGCGGGTTTCGCGCTGGCGCTGTTCGTGCCGCGCCAGAAGACCCTCACCGGCGTCGTGCTGTTGATCACCTTTCTGCTGCTGCACGGCATGTGGCCCCATTATGCATCCAGCCGGCCGGAAACCGTGGCCGCGCCGCCGCCGGGCATGCAGGCCCTGAAGGTCGCCAGCTTCAACACCTGGCGCATGAATCCGACACTCGACGCATTGGAGGCCGAGATCAACCGGCTCGATGCCGATGTGCTGGTGCTGACCGAGTTTCCGCCCAATCGCGCCGCCGTGGCCCAGCGCCTCACGGCCCGCTACCCCTACCATCACGATTGCTATGCCGTGCCCAACTGCTTTTTGATGATCCTGTCCAAGACTCCGCTGCTCGACACCGGCATTTCGGATAGCGTCCATGGCCATTACTACCTGCGCGCCCGCCTTGGCCCGGAGCGCGGCAGCCTCACCGTTTTCGGCGTTCACACCCTGCGCTTTCCCTATTCCGCCGAACAGTTCCAGCAGGCGTCGGCCCTGCGCAAGGCCGTGGCAGCAACGCCCGGCCCGCTGCTGGTCATGGGCGACTTCAACGCCACGCCCTATTCGCGTCTCCTGGGGGACTTCCAGGACCAGACTGGACTGCACCGTCTCACCAGTCTGCCCACCTGGCCGGCCACCTGGCGTTTTCCGCAGATCGCCATCGATCACATTTTTGCCAGTCCCGCGCTCACCCCCCTGTCGGCAGAGCATATCGGCGACAATGCCGGCTCGGACCATTATCCGGTCAGCCTGACGCTCGCCGTGCCCGCGCCCTGACACTGCCGAGGCCAATTCGCCGGCACGGTTGAGCATTGGTGAACAGAGTCCGGTAAACAAGCCGGAAATTTGCCTCTAAGTGCATGAAATCATTGCCCCCCTGTGAGGGCCCTCAGGGCTGCCATCAGGCCCGTTCATGGCCCGTTAAACCTGCCGCTTAAGTCCCTGTTTCACCGCCGGAGTCACTGTTGCCCCACCGGCGGAACACTTCGCTGGCGGCGAAGCCCGCGGCAAAAGCGGGCAGCCGCAGGGGATAGACAGAGATGGGGATAGCAATGTTGAACATGGTGGACAGGGCCCAGACCGCACTCCGGGACGTGAACCCGGCCTCGGCCTCGGCGGAAAACCTGCTCGAACTCGGCATGATGTATTGCACCGGCCACGATGTGGAACTGAACCTGATTCAGGCCCACAAGTGGCTGAACCTTGCCGCACTCAAGGGCAGCATCGAGGCCAAGGAATATCGCTGCGAGATTTCGCGTGAGATGTCGCCCGGCGACATCGCCGAGGCCCAGCGTCAGGCGCGCGCCTGGCTGACACTGCACTGAGCCGAAGGATACCGGCCGACAAAAGGAAAGGCCCGCGCTGGGGAGGGGAGCGCGGGCCTTTTCAATTGGTCGGGCTCAACTGCCCGTCAGTAGTCGATGAATTGATCGGAACCAGTGGTCTCGGGGTTGGAGACAAAGCGCCTGACATAATTGTCGTGGTCGCGTTCAGCCTCCTGGGCGCGATAAATCTCGGTTTCGAAAAGATCGGTCTGGTTTGAAACCTGATCCTCGGAACTGCCCAGTTGCGCCATGGACGACTTGTGAGTGGAATAACCGGTGCCGAGCGGAATGAAATTGTCATAGGCCACGGCGGGCGCGGCCGAAACGGCGGCAAAAAGCAGGGCAGCGGCAAGGGTCTTGAAGGTCATCACTCTCTCCACGCAACGGACATACACCACTTTGGCCGAAAAGCCACCAAGAATCAGTTAACCATGGCAGCCCCGCCGATGGCCTTGCAGCAGGCCTGAATCACGGTTAAAGCACCTCTCGCCGGAGACGTGGCCGAGTGGCTGAAGGCAACGGTTTGCTAAATCGTCATACGCCCTAAAGCGTATCGAGGGTTCGAATCCCTCCGTCTCCGCCATGCAAAAGGGCCCCAGCGGGGCCCTTTTGCATGGCGAAAAGGGAGAGGTGGAAGAACCCTGGTTCGACCTGCCGCCCATCGCAAGGGCGGCAGGGACGTTTGCCCGAGGGGCAAACGCCCGCAGGGTGGAAATGCGCCCGAGCGCATTTCCATCAATCCCTCCGTCTCCGCCACTTTACTTTATAACATGTTGAATTAACGCGATTTTCTGAAGGAGGTCGCGACGTCCCATAATTTGCCCCACAAGCCGAAGGCGATAGTATTGGCGGTTTTATGACGTTACGCCCAAGTCGGCGCGCATAGCTTCTTTCATGTCGTTATGGGCAATTTGACGCCCGGCGCGGTCGTCGTTCGTTTCAACGATTCTACGTATCGCGTCTCGCACGTCCGCCGACCCGACCAACTCGCACCGCATTTGCCAGTATGCAAAATTCTTCGCGGCTTCGTCGGTCCCTTCGACGGCGGCGCACTTATAGGCTTCCAGCAATCCGACATAGGCGGCTTGCTTTTCCTTGAAGCTACGTTCGTCCTTCATAGTGCGCCGCGAAAGCCACGACTGGATTAGCGCCGTGACGATGGAACCAAGGCCGAAGGCCGTTATCAGCGGAACGAGCTGTGACATGCCCACAGATTAGCGCGGCTTTAGGATTGCTCCAATATACGACGTTGAACGATTGTTCGTTGGCGGGTAGCGATAAGCGCCATGGCCGGGGGAACATTATGAGCACCGAAACTGACGTTCTGCATACCGCCTTGAATGTGCTGAGACGGTATTCACCTGACAGTTTGGGCCACACCCACCGATAGGTAGCGGGTGCGGCCAAAACTCAGGCATCACCGACTGTACTTGCCAACCAGCGATTAATGCTATCGGTTATAGGTATTCATGTGATTCTATCGGCCTGTCCGTTGCTTAAAACTCGCGTTTTCAATCCCAAAATCCGGAATTCTTGGCTTGGACAGGCAGATGATACGGCACCTCAAAGATCACGTGTTCCTCTATTTCTTCTTTCTGGTCACGTGCTCGGTCATTGGTGCTGCCCATATCGGGCTCAATGGCCAAAACGTCTGGCGTCAGGCCGATGTCTATGCCCACATTCTTGGTTTTCTCGGCTTCAAGGGGATGCAGCCGCTCCATGACTTCCTGGGCGTGAAGACGATTTACGACATTCCCATCTATGAATTCCTGGTGGCCAGCGTGAGCCGGCTGGTCGGCACGTCACCCATCGTGGCCGCCCATTTCATCAATCTGGCCACCTGGGCACTCACCGCCATCTATGGTGCCATGATTGCCGAACGCCTATCGCCGGGCAGCCGCGTTTATTACTGGGCGCTGGCGGCCACCTCGCCGCTCTTTCTGCACTATTACGCAACGGCGCTGCCCGATGTCATGGCCACAGGCCTGTCGGCGATGGCCATCGCGCGGCTGATGGATGAGCGTTACATGAACCCCCGCGCCCTCAGCCTGACCATCGCGGCGCTGGTGGTCGCGGCCCTCATCAAATCGCCTGTGCCCTTCATTTTCCTTGTGTTTTACGTGACCAACGCCCTGTTGAACCCCGAAACGACGGCTGAGCGCGCCTTCTCACGGCACAACATCATGGTCTATGCCGCCGCGGCCCTTGCCGCGCTTTCGGCGGAATACATCAGACGATTGATCCTGGGCACCGATGTCGGCGGGTTCGCCCAGGATCCCTCGTGGTACTTTGGCACGGCGGCGCTGCGTCTGTCGGCGGACTATTGGCTGGTCATGGGGCATCGGCTGCTCACCGAATATGCCCAGATGCTGTTCAGCTTCCTCATCATCTTGAGTCTCTTCTATTTCTTTGAAAAGACGGGGCGCCGGGGCCTGCGTCTCATTCTCCCTTCACTCATTGCCTTTTTCTCTGGCTGGCTGATCTTCGCCAACGTATTCAGCCGCCATAATTATTATCAAATTCCGGGCGTTGCCCTGCTGTTTGTGGCCGCCAGCGTCGTGCTGAACACGGTGGTTCAGGCCTTGGCGCCGCAGGCCTCGCCGCTGACCAGACGTTTCGTCGGCCGCGATTTTCCCCCGGTGGTCTTGGCGCTCATGATGGCGGTGTCGCCGCTGCTGATGATCTACGGATATCGGCTGAGCAACTACAACACCGATACCATTTTCGAAGCCACCAGGTATCTCCTGCGCGACAGCAACCACTTCATCTGGGTCAGCGACAACGACAATGGTCCCATTCCGGGCGGCCTGATCGCAACGCCCTTCACCCACCTCTCGACGGCTGAGTTCGAGAAGAACTGCGAGAAAATCCTGTCCGAAGATGTCGCCGTCATTGCCGCTGTGCCGTCGCCATGCCTGGACGCGCACCGGCAGGGGGCAACCACCTACGCGCGTGATGCCGAAGCCACGGTCTTTGTGAAAAAGCACATGCCGTGACGGATATGGCCAAGGCACTGGCCGAGCCCGGTTTCATCCGGCGGAAAGTGGTGAAGGGTCCATCACCCGGTTCAAGACGCCGTCACTTCCTGTGCCGCCACCCCGCCATCTGCGCGCGGGCGTGGGCCAAACTCAGGCTAATACCTTCTCAGCTCACACCGTTGCATGGATGAAAATCAGGAATTGCCAATGGGCCGCGTGATCATGCGAAATTCATTACTTGTAAAAACCAGAGAGCGCATGCCATTTGAGCGAGCGGAAAAAGCTGATTCTATGCATAGATCTGCGTCCTGAGGGCTGCAGGAAAAATACAATGGAGCATGACCTGTGATTACGCGGGGGCATATCGCATGAAACAGCATATGCGGGATTACCTTTTTCTCTATTTCCTGTTTCTTGTCACCTGCTCGGTCATGGGGTCGTCCCATGTCGGCATCAATGGCGAGAACATCTGGCGTCAGTCCGACGTTTATGCCCACATTCTGGGTTTTTCCGGCCACAAGGGCATGGCGCCCCTGCATGATTTTGCCGGCGTGAAGACCATCTACGACATCCCGATTTATGAATACATCGTCGCCAGGCTGGCCCAACTGGTGGACACTGATGTGCTGATCGCCGCGCGCTACGTCAACCTGGTGTCATGGATCGTTTTGGCGGTCAGCGGCGCGCACATCGCGGAGAGACTGTTCGCTGGCAGCCGGGTGTTTTTCTGGATGCTGGCGGCAACGTCGCCGCTCTTTCTCCATTACTTTGCGACCCCTCTGCCGGACGTCATGGCCACCAGCCTGTCGGCGGCGGCGGTGGCGCTATTGCTTGATGAGCGGTTCAACAATCTGCGCGGCACCCTCGCCGCAGTGCTGCTGCTGATCATCGCGGCCCTCATCAAGTCGCCCGTGCCCTTCGCCTTCGTGGTGTTCTATGCGTTCACTGCCTTGCTCAACCGCCCGAGCACGGTTGACGGCATCCTGTCGCGGCGCAACCTCGCGGTTTACGCGATCTCGGCCATCGCGGCTGTGTCGGCAGAACTGATCCGCCGGCAATTTCTCGGCACCAACGTGGGCGGCTTTGCCCAGGATCCATCGTGGTACTTCGGCACGCTGTCCATGCGTCTCTCGGCTGACTACTGGCTGACCATCTTGCGTCGGCTGGTGCATGACTACTCGCACCCGCTGCTGGTCTTGTTCATCATCCTGGCCACGATATTTTTCATCGACAAGAAGGGCAGGGCAGGCTTCCGGCAGATCGCACCCGGATTCATCGCCTTTGCGGCGGGCTGGCTGACCTTCGCCAACGTCTTCACCGAGCACAATTACTATCAGATTCCGGTCACCGCTCTGCTGTTCATTTCGGCCAGCATCGTTCTGGCCCACGCGGTGCAGGAACTGGAGCCGCGCGTGTCGCAGCTCTCGACTCGCCTCGGCGGCGTGCCCCTGCGCCATGCTGTGATTCTCTTCATGGCGGCGGTGGCGCCCATCCTGATGATTTACGGCTATCAGCTGAGCAATTATCGGGCCCCCAACTTCTTCGAGTCGGCGAAATACCTTCTGCGCGATTCCCGGCACTTGCTGTGGGTCGGCGACGAGGATGTGGGTCCCATTCCCGGCGGCATGACCGCCACTCCCTTTACCCGGATTCCAGCCGCCGAATTTGAGGCCAACTGCGACCGGCTGGTGGCGGAAAATACGGCCATCATAGTGAAAGGCGAGTCCGCCTGCCTCGACCGCCATCGCCATCAGGCCACGAGCTTCATCAATGATTCCCGCTTCCTGATCTACATCCGCAACAATCCCTAAGGGGCGCGGCAGGGCATGCATTGGTGAGCATGGAACGGCTGTAAACCCTTGGCCAACGCCGCAGTTTAGGGCATTCTCCGGCCATGGCAGAAACCTCCCTCAAGGCATTGCTGGAACGTCGTGGTGCCTGGCTCAAGGGAGTGCCGGGCGACCATGACAGGGCCTTGGCCCGCGCCAATCTCACCCGCCTCATCGCCGATGATTACCTGCGCTTCGAACAGGTGCGTGACCGCATCTTCCGCGCCACCGAGGCCTTCATGCGCCATGTGGAGATCATCCCCGAAACCCTGACGCCGGAGGAACACATTCTGGTGGCGGAACTGGTGAACAACGGCCTGGTGGTGCGCGGCGCGGACGGCCATGAGATCTGCGACACGGCGGGCCGGCGCTATCTCTCCGGCGGCTGGCTGGAGGAACTGGCCTGGCTGGCGGCCATGGCGGCCGGCGCGGACGAGGCGGTCTATGGCCAGATCCTGGCCTGGACGGTGCGCGGCTATTCCGGCGAAAACGAGGTCGATCTCATCATCCGCCGCGGCGAAACCCTGGCCTTTGTGTCGTGCAAGGCCCTGCGCTCGGAACTCGACATCACCGACCGCAAGCACCGCAACCGCCTGATGGACGCGGTGCACGAGGCTGACAATCTCGCTGATCACTTCGGCCAGCCCGGAGAGCGCGTGGCCGTGCTGGTCACCACCGACCTTTTTGACGAGATGCGGGGCGTGGCCCGCTACAATGCGCTCATGGGCAAGGCGGCGGTTCTGGATGTGCGCATCATCCCGTTGGAAGAACTGGGCTGGGACAAGCTCGTCTTTTCCTTCAGTGAACTGATGAATGACAGAAAACCGGAGACCGCAGAACCATGAAAGCCATTCGCATCTCTGCCACGGGGAGCCCCGATGTCATGCAATGGGAAGAGGTGAAGCTGACGCCCCCCGGCACGGGCGAGGTGCGGCTGCGCCATACGGCGGTGGGGCTGAACTACATCGACACCTATCACCGCAGCGGTCTTTACGCCTTGCCGCTGCCCATGGGTCTGGGTCTGGAAGCAGCCGGTGTCATCGAGGCGGTGGGTGAGGGGGTGAAGGGGTTCAAGGTGGGCAACCGCGTGGCCTATGGCACCGGCCCCATCGGCGCCTATGCCGAAGCGCGCAACATCGCCGTGCGCCGCCTGGTGAAACTCCCCAAGGCCATTTCCGACGAAACCGCGGCAGCCATGATGCTCAAGGGCATGACCGCGCGTTATCTGCTGCGCGCCACCTATCGCGTCAAGCGCGGTGAAACCATTCTGGTCCATGCCGCGGCCGGCGGCGTTGGTCTCATCCTCTGTCAGTGGGCCAAGGCGCTGGGCGTCAAGGTCATCGGCACGGTGGGCAGCGACGACAAGGCGAAACTGGCCAAGGCCCATGGCTGCGCTCATGTCATCAACTACAGCCGCGAGAACACCGCCCAGCGCGTGCGAGAGCTCACCGGTGGCGCGGGCGTTCCCGTGGTCTATGACGGGGTAGGGCAGGCGACCCTGATGTCCTCCCTCGATGCGCTGAAGCCGCGCGGATTGCTGGTCAGCTTCGGCAATGCCTCCGGCCCCATCCGCAGTCTCGATCTCGGTCTTCTCTCGGCCAAGGGATCGCTTTATGTCACGCGCCCGGCGCTCATGTCCTACACGGCTGACGATGACGAATTTGCCGAAACCGCCGAAGACCTCATCACCATGGTTTCATCCGGCAAGGTGGTCATTCCGGTGAACCAGCGCTATGCGCTGCGCGATGCGGCGCAGGCCCACCGCGACCTCGAGGGCCGCCGCACCACGGGATCGTCGGTTCTCATTCCCTGAACGGGGGGATCAGCCGCCGCAGCGCGGCGGTGCTTCGGCGGCTATGGCGCGCCAGGCGCCATTGCAGGAGGCCGCGCCGCAATAGAAGGCGGCAATGCGGCTGGCGGGCACGGCATGGGCCATGGTGAGCGACCGGCCGGTTTCATCCGAAAGCGTCGAGACGATCATTCCCGCCAGGTGGCCGCTGTTGTCAAACAGCGGGCCGCCGGATTCGCCGTGCTGCGTGTTCATGTGCAGCACCATGGCATCGGGATAACCGAAGGCGCCATAGCGCACCGGCTGGCCGAAGCTCATGCCCCTCAACGCGCCAAACCGCGCCGTGTCGCCCTGGGCGTGGGGCTTGCCGAGGGAGAACACCACGTCGCCCTTGCGCAGGCACTGGTTGGTGACGGGGGTCACCGCCCGGCCGGTGAAGCCCGCAAGCTTGATCAGCGCCATGTCATAGTCCGGCAGGACCGAGACGACCTTGCCATTATAGACCCGGCCATTGGCGGCCCGCGCCGTGACCTTGTTGCCCGGCTTCACCGCCACATGGCCCGCGGTGATCACATAGCCCGATCCGTCCGCCACGAAGCCGCTGCCGGAGGTGACGGGGGCGGAATTGCCTTTCGCCATCGGATTGGCGGGGTCAAACACGCTCGACACGGTGAGCGTCACATAGGTGGGGCCAACGGCGCGGACCACATCGCTGCGCTGCGCCACGACCGCGCCGGCGGCAGGCTCGGCATTCTGATCGACATAGATATCCCGGCTTTCCAGATCGACGCCGGAAGCCGTGCAGCCCGCCAGCGCAAGGGCAGCAAGCATCGCTGTTGCAGGGAAAGAATTGAGAATAGCCACAAGGAACCCCGGATCACTCTGCTCAAGACCTAGCCCAGAATGGTGCGCCATTCAACGGGAGGAGGAGCGGAAGGGCACCATGATGAAGCATCATGGTGTGAAGATGGCCGAAGAACAGGGGATTGAATTATCCGGCACCCTGTCTGGCAAAAAATGCGGTCTTAGCAAGATCAACAGACTGATCCCGCTGGCATGAGCCGTGGCCCAACCCGTCCCCCGGAATGATGGTCAAAAAATTCCATCGCGGGGAGGGAGTAGCAATCACCAAAAGAAAATGGCCCGCCGAAGCGGGCCATCTCCTTTGATTGCCGTTCTGAATTAGAACGAGAACCAGGTCACGAAGGACGCGGACATCGGATCAACCGAGCCCTTGGCCCAGGTCTTGTCAGCCTGGAGACCGATGCGGAGCTGGTCGACCGGCTGATAGTAGATGCCGGCGTTGACCTGGGTGTAGTTGTGGCAGGCATCGTGGCCCAGACCACCCACCGTGGACACCGCGCAGAACTCGTCGTTAGCCGTTGCGGAGAGCGCAGCATTCTGCGTACCGCCGACGCGGCCAGCGCCCAGTTCGAAGTAGGCGGCATCGGACAGGTTCACACGGCCGTAGCCGGTGATCGCCCAATGGCTGTCGGAGTAGTAGGCACCGTTGACGGACACGAGGCCCATGTCGCCAATGTTGGTCTGCGCGGCAGCACCGATGGCCCAGGCGTCATCAACGCTGAAGCCAAGGCCCGGCAGTTCGTCACCCTCGACCGGCCAGTAGGCGCCGACCACACCAGCGACCCAGCCATCACCCACATAGAGCAGGCGGGAGGCAACGGCGATGCCGGCATCGGAGAAGTCGTTGTCTTCCAGAGCGATCGCCCAGACGATCGGACCGGAGGCATAGGTGATCTGGAACTGCTCGTTGTCGAGAGTCTGCAGGCCGATGGAGTCACCATAGGTGATCAGGCCGTCAAAGCCGGTGCTGGTGTCGGTGAGCGACGCGGCATAGCCACCAGCCAGCTGCCATTCCGGCGTGATCTGCCAGTAGCCCCAGATGATGTCCATGTCGACGCTCGGGTCGATGGAGTTCCACGAGCCCAGACCGACGTCAGAGGCGATGGCCTCGAGGCGCATGTCAACGCCGACCTTGCCGACCGACGTGTCGGTGGAGGCCTTCACGCGGATACGGCCGCGGGCGCTGATGCCAACGTTGGTGTCGTCAGCCGTGCCAGCATCGGAGTCAGAATAGTCGATCGAGGCGCGGACTTCGAGAGCCCAGTTGATGGAGGTGGCAGCCGGCATGTCGGCGGTCGGCAGCACCGAGAGGGTGTGGCCACGGCCCAGGTTGTCGGCGGTCTTCTCACCATACATCAGGAAGCCGTCGTTGGCGGCGGTGGTCAGCAGCGAGTAGCCGGTCGGCAGGGCCGGGGCAGCTTCCATCTGAGCAACGCGGGCGTTCAAGGCTTCAACCTGAGCCTTGAGAGCCGACAGGTCGTCAGCGCGAGCGGCGGTCGTAACAGCAGCAACAGCAGCCGTAGCGAGGAGCGCCAGTTTCATGGTCTTCATATGTTATCTCCTAAATCCTCTGGAGTTGAGTAGCCCCCCGATCCCCTGCAATGGTCTTGGAAGGCGATGCACGAGTCGTCGCACACAGGGGTTTTCTCGCTGTTTACCCTCTTAAGGTCAATTAACATCGCCCCCTTCCGGCCAGAATTCCGCCACATGTGGCGAATGTGCCACAGGCGTGTGGGCAACCCCTTCGAATCGAATCCGCGCGCGAATTTCCCGCTTAAAAAGTGGTTAACAAATGGTGTTGACCTGCCGATTGCCCCTGTGAATCTGCAAAAAACCCGTGCTATCAAGGGGATATTTCAATCGTGGTGGCCGGGGATGGATTTGCCCCCGGCGTGCCATGCGCAACAAGGGGGTCAGAATGTATAAGTGCCGTCCGTCCAAGTGGGCTTTGCTCGCACCGATCTTCGCCGGTCTGCCATTTGTGGCAGCGTCCTGGCTGACCAGCGGCCCGGCCATCAATGATGTGCAGAATCGCGCCGCCGGGGCCCTGGCCGCCGCAGGCGCACCCTGGGCTGCGGTGAATATGGATGGCCGTGACGCGATTCTCACCGGCAATGCGCCGGGCCAGGATGCCATTGACGCGGCGGTCAAGGCCGTGGCCGGCACCTGGGGCGTGCGCACCGTGGCGAATCAACTCATGGTGCAGGCGGCGGAAGTGCCGGTGCAACCGGCGGCGGAAGTGCCGGCCGCCGAAGCCCCGCCCGCCACAGTGGCCGAAGCACCAGTGGCTCTGCCATCGGCACCGCCTGCCGCCGTGAGCCAGGGCATTGCGCCGCTCCCGCCGCTGCCGTCCGCACCTCCCGCCGCGGTGAGCGAAGCGCCCGCCGTTGCGGCCGCACCCATTCCCGAACCGCTGCTGCCGCCGGTCATCACCACCGCGCCGGTGACGCTGGCCGCTCCCGATGCGGCCCTGCCCACCCTCATGGGATCCTGGCCGGAAAAGGCGGGCATGGCGCTCGCCGCAACTCTGGCGGGCAAGACCTACACGCTCGGCAGCGACGCGGAACTGACCTCGGACGGCAAGGGCACCTTCAGCCTGACGCCGCCGGCGGGCCTGGCCCCCGGCTCCTATGATCTCGGCGTGACGGTGACCGATGCGGCGGGCCAGACGGCCTCGGCCAATTCCGTGGCCGCGCTGGTCATTCCCGAGCCGCCCAAGCCCGAACCGCTGGTGCCGCCGGTCATCACCACCGCGCCGGTGACGCTGGCCGCTCCCGATGCGGCCCT
>CALMUW010000062.1 GCA_937872985.1 uncultured Alphaproteobacteria bacterium | reverse complement strand
TGGGCTGGGATCTGGACAAGGTCAACGTCAACGGCGGTGCCATCGCCATCGGCCATCCCATCGGTGCCTCGGGCGCGCGCATCCTGGTGACGCTGCTCCACGAAATGGGCCGCCGCGATGCCAGGAAGGGTCTTGCCACCCTGTGCATCGGCGGCGGCATGGGCGTGGCCCTGTGCGTCGAGCGCTGAGCGCTGATCCACGACATCAAGACGGCCAGTCCTTCGGGACTGGCCGTTTTCATGTGGCCGCAGGTCTGTCATTCCCGCCCTCGTAAAAGGGCTAATTGACCCTGCCGGGCGCAGGCGATAGGCCGGAAACAACACCATTCAGGGAGGAACGGACATGAACAAAGTGGCAGTGGTGACGGGCGGCACGCGCGGCATTGGTGCGGCCATCTGCAAGGCGCTGAAGGCCAAGGGCTACAAGGTGGCCGCCAATTACGCGGGCAACGACGAGGCCGCCAAGGCCTTCACCGCCGCAACCGGCATTCCCGCCTACAAGTGGGACGTGTCCTCCGCCGAAGCCTGTGCCGCGGGCCTGAAGCAGATCGAGGCCGACCTCGGCCCCGTCTCGGTCCTGGTCAACAATGCCGGCATCACGCGCGATGCCATGTTCCACCGCATGACGGCGCAACAGTGGTCCGAGGTGGTGAACACCAACCTCAACTCGCTGTTCAACATGTGCCAGCCGGTATGGGGCGGCATGCGCGACCGCAACTTTGGCCGCATCGTCTGCATCTCTTCCATCAACGGCCAGAAAGGCCAGGTGGGCCAGGCCAATTACTCCGCCGCCAAGGCGGGCGAACTGGGCTTCGTCAAGGCGCTGGCCCAGGAGGGTGCCGCCAAGGGCATCACCGTCAATGCCATCTGCCCCGGCTACATCGGCACCGAGATGGTGCGCGCCGTGCCCAAGGATGTCCTCGACGCCAAGATCATCCCCAACATTCCGGTGGGCCGCCTGGGCGAGCCGGAGGAGATCGCGCGCTGTGTGGCCTTCCTCGCCGACGATGAGGCCGGCTTCATCACCGGCGCCACCATCACCGCCAACGGCGGCCAGTATATGGCCTGACGCGTCTGCAAGATTACGCAAGTTTAACGGGCCGCCCAAAAGGCGGCCCTGCTTTTTGCCTTCCCGGCGGCAAGGCCATGGGCTAATCCTTGCGCCCGACAGAACGGCTTCCGGGATCCTCCCTTGCGCACAGTCACCGCCAGCAATCTCGCCTGTTACCGGGGCGGGCGTCAGGTCTTTTCCGGCCTGGGCTTCACGCTCAAGGCGGGCGAATTCATGGAGGTGCGCGGCCCCAATGGCGCGGGCAAGTCCTCGCTGCTCCGCATGATCGCGGGCCTCAACGACCCCAGCGCCGGAACCCTCGGCTCGGACGGCGGCGATGCTGAACTGACACTCGGCCAGCAGGCCCACTACATCGCCCACCAGGACGCCATCAAACCGGCCCTCACGGTGTCCGAAAACCTTGCCTTCTGGGCCCGCTATCTCTCGGGCGGTGCGGTCGCCGCCGTGCTGCCGGTCTTCGCCCTGGAACACCTCCGGGATACGCCCGCCGCCCTGCTCTCCGCCGGGCAGAAACGCCGCCTCGCGCTGTCGCGTCTTGCCGTGGCCCGGCGCCCCCTCTGGCTGCTCGATGAACCCAGCGTCGGCCTCGATGAAGCCTCGCACCGGAAGCTCGTGGCTCTGGTCCTGAAACACCTCGCCGACGGCGGCCTGGTCATCGCCACCACCCATGTGCCCCTGGGGCTGGAGCCGCATCACATCCTGCGCATCGAGCCTGCCGGAAAGGCCGCCGCATGAGCGCCTTCCTCGCCCTCATCGCGCGCGACCTGAAGCTCACCTGGCGGCAGGGCGGCGGGGCCGGTGCCGCGCTCGGCTTCATGCTCACCGTCATCGGCCTCGTGCCGCTGGCCATCGGCCCCGACCAGAACCTGCTCCAGCGTCTTGCCCCCGGTTTGCTCTGGCTCACCCTGCTGCTCTCCGTGCTGCTCACCGCCGACCGCATCTTCCAGCAGGACTACGAGGACGGTTCCCTCGACATTCTCGCCATGGCCGACCTGCCGCTGGAACTGGTGGCCCTGGCCAAGGCGCTGGCCCACTGGCTCACCACCAGCCTGCCGCTCGCCGTCATGGCCCCGCTCCTCGGCTTTCTCCTGAACCTCGCGCCCGATGGCATGGCGCTCCTGGCGGCGGGCATGATGCTGGGGTCGCTTGGCCTGTCGCTCATCGCCGGTCTCGGCGGGGCCATCACCGTGGGGCTCCGGCGCGGCGGACTGCTCGCCGCCCTTCTCATCCTGCCGCTCTATGTGCCCTTCCTGATCTTCGGCATTTCCGCCGCCACTGCCTACGCCGGTCCCAGCGGGGCTGGTTCTTCGCTCACCGTTCTTGCTGCCCTTGCTTTGGCCGCATTGGCGGTGCAACCCTTTGCCGCCGCTGCGGCGCTCCGCGCCTATCTCCGGTGAACCCGATCCTCTAGACTGACGCCCATGCATAATTTCGCCAACCCCACCCGCTTCCTCGCCATCGCCAATCCGCTTCTGCCCTGGATCTGGGCCGCGGCCCTCATCCTCCTGGCCACCGGCCTCTATGGCGCGCTCGTCACCGCCCCGGCCGACTATCAGCAGGGCGAGACCGTGCGCATCATGTATGTCCATGTGCCCGCCGCCTGGCTTGCCCTCTTCGCCTACGGCGTCATGGCCTTTGCCTCGGCCATGGCCATCATCTTCCGCCACCCGCTGGCCGATGCCGCCGCCAAGGTGGCCGCCCCCATCGGCGCTGCCTTCTGTTTCATCGCCCTGGCCACCGGCGCCATCTGGGGCAAGCCCATGTGGGGTGCCTGGTGGGTGTGGGATGCCCGCCTCACCTCCATGTTCGTGCTCATGCTGTTCTATCTCGGCTACATCGCCGTCTGGCAGGCGGTGGAGGAATGGGACATGGCCGCCACCATCGCCCGCGTCGTGGCGCTCGTCGGCGCCATCAACATTCCCATCGTGAAATTCTCGGTGGACTGGTGGAACACCCTGCACCAGCCGGCTTCCGTGTTCAAAATGGGCGGGCCGTCCATTTCCAACGACATGCTCTGGCCGCTCATGGTCATGGGACTGGCCTTCAACGTGCTTTTCCTGGCGCTCCACCTCACCGCGCTACGCAGCGAGATCGCGGCGCGCAAGCTGCACCGCCTGCACATGCATGATGTCGGAGCGCAGTGATGGATTTCTCCGCCACCCATATCGGTTTTGTCATCGCCGCCTATGCCCTCACCGCCGCCGTGGTGGGCGGGCTCATCCTCGCCATTCTCATGACCGACCGGGCGCGCGCCCGCGAGCTGGACCGGCGCAAACAGGCAGGCCTCCCCCATGACCATTGACCCTGAACCCAAAGCGCGCCGCCGCCTTGGCCCCGCACTCATTCCCATCATCTTCTTCGTTGCCCTTGCCGCCCTGTTCTGGAAGGGCCTCTTCGGCGATCCCGCCACCCTGCCCTCGGCCCTCATCGGCAAACCGGCACCGGAGTTTTCCCTGCCGCCCGTGCCCGGTCTTGACGTGCCGGGCCTGGCCACCGCCGACCTGAAAAAGGGCGATGTCACCCTGGTCAACGTCTGGGCCTCATGGTGCATTCCCTGCCGCCAGGAAGCCCCCGACCTGATGGCACTGGCAAAGCGCAAGGACATCCGCCTGGTCGCCATCAACTACAAGGACAAGCCGGAGAATGCCCTGAGCTTCCTGGCCCAGCTCGGCCAGCCCTTCGCGGCCGTAGGCTTTGACGACAAAGGCCGCGCCGGCATCGACTGGGGCACCTATGGCGTGCCGGAATCCTACATCGTCGATGGCAGCGGCGTGATCCGCTTCAAGCTGGTGGGCGGCATCATGCAGGCCATGGCCGACGGCAGCCTCAATGCGGAAATCGACAAGGCGCGGACGCCGCTGCCCGCCAGTCCATAAGCGAGACCCTGGAATGCCAAAAGCCTGATCGCAGGATCAGGCTTTTCGAGAGCGACCTGACTTTTAACGGAATCGGCAAAAGTCAGGAAAGTTGCTCGCCAACAATAAATTAGAGTCTCCCTGGTTCATATTGACGCGTAACCTGCGTTTCGGAAGTAGTTGTTG
>CALMUW010000061.1 GCA_937872985.1 uncultured Alphaproteobacteria bacterium | reverse complement strand
GACATCATCAAGATCGGCCGCACCCACACCCAGGACGCAACCCCCATCACCCTGGGTCAGGAATTCTCCGGCTACGCCCAGCAAATTGCCAATGGCATCAAGCGGGTGGAGATGACTCTTCCGATGCTGATGGAACTGGCCCAGGGCGGCACCGCGGTGGGCACCGGGCTGGCCTCGCCCGCCGGCTTCGCCGATCTGGTGGCCAAGAAGATCGCCGCCATCACCAGGCTGCCCTTCACCTCCGCTCCCAACAAGTTCGAGGCGCTGGCCGCCCACGACGCCATGCTCATGACCCATGGCGCCATCACCACGGTCGCCATGAGCTGCTTCAAGATCGCCAACGACATCCGCTTCCTCGGCTCCGGCCCGCGCGCCGGTCTGGGCGAACTCGCCCTGCCGGAAAATGAGCCCGGCTCCTCCATCATGCCGGGCAAGGTCAACCCCACCCAGTCCGAGGCGCTGACCCAGGTTGCCGTGCAGATCCACGGCAACAACGCCGCCCTCACCTTCGCCGGGTCACAGGGCCATTTCGAACTGAACGTCTATAACCCCGTCATGGCCTATAACTTCCTCCAGTCGGTCAGGCTCCTGGCCGATGCCGCCCTGTCCTTCACCGACAATTGCGTGGTGGGCATCGAGCCGCGCCTCGACAACATTGCCAGGGGGCTGGCCAATTCTCTCATGCTGGTGACACCGCTGAAGGAAAAATACGGCTATGACCTCGCCGCCAAGGTGGCCAAGACCGCCCACCGGAACGGCACCACCCTGCGCGAGGAAGCGATCAAACTCGGCATTTCCGGCGCGGACTTCGACGCCATCGTCCGCCCCGAAAAGATGATCGGCCCCGATCCGTGAGCGTCTGGCCCGCCGGGAAGAGGACCGGTTTCGCAACCGGACCATGTGCAAGCACAGCCATGGCAGCCCCAGGTGACAGTGCGCCATGACCGAGATTGTGAACCTGCGCAGCGTGCGCAAGCAGAAGGCCCGGGCCGAACGCGCCGAAGCCGCGGCGGAAAACCGCGTGAAATTCGGGCGCAGCAAGGCGGAAAAACAGAAGGCCGAGGCGGAAGCCGCCCTGGCCCGGCGCCACATCGACGGCCATAAGCGCGAGGAGTGATGGGCGGCTTGCGCAAACATTCCCTCACCATCGCCGGGCACCAGACCTCGCTGTCGCTGGAGCCGGAATTCTGGGACGCATTGCGCGCCGCCGCCGCCGCCGAGAACAAGCCGCTCGCCCGGTTGGTGGGCGACATCGATCAGAACCGGGGGAACCGCAATCTCTCCAGCGCCATTCGCGTCTGGCTGTTGCGCCGCGCGCAAGGAATCTAGATTACGGCGGCACGACGATCACCCGCGTGGACGGCTTCACCGGCGGCTTGATGATCTCCACCGGCGGGGCTGCGGGCGCGGGCTTCGGGGCCACGGGTTTCACCTTGATCCGGGGCAGCGGTGATGCGGGCTTCACCACCGCTGGCGGTGCCACCGGCTTCACGGGCACCACGCCGTCTGCCGGCTCTGGCGCAGGCGCTGGCATCACCTTCGGCCAGGGGCTGTCGCCCCCGGCGCGGATTTCCGCCAGCACCCGGATTTCGCGCTGGCGCTGGCGCAGCTCGGCCCGCGTCGCCTGCCATTGCTCGAAGCGGGCCTGATCGGCGGCACGCTGCGCCTGTTCCTGTGCTGCCATCTTCTCCTGCTCGGCCCGGGCCTTCTCCAGCGCCGCCATGCTCTGCTCCAGCAGTTTGACCCCGAGCTTGCTGGCCAGCGCCCCGAAGTCATCACGCTCGACCAGCGCCCCCGGCTCGCCCGCATAGGCAACACCATAGGCCGGAAGTTCGCTGCCCTCGCCCGGCTGCACCTTGATCTCGGCCGCGACCGCGCCCGCGCCGAAATCCGCCGCGGATGCCACCGTGATGGTGCTGCCCGGCGCGGGGAATGTCATGGGGTCGAGGGTGGCAATGCCGTCCTTCACCGCAAGGCCGCCGCGCGCCGCGCCCAGCATCAGCCCCGGCCCCAGCCGCACTTCGTCCAGCGCCGCCGTGAGGCCGGCCGCATCGCTGATGCCCGCCAGTTTCACCGGCAGAAGCTGCGGCGACAGGCGCGTCAGCCGCGCCTCGGTCAGCCGATAGCTGCCGCTGCCATTGGCCGAGGAAATGACCGCCATGGCGCTGCGCCCGCGCGCCGCCACCTTGCCCTCCACCATCAGGCTGCCATCCATGAGCACCGTGCCATCGGCGAGCGCCATGGTCTGGGCCAGCCGCACCGGCAGGGCGAATTGCGCCGTGACATTCTGCACCTCGCCATCGGGCGTGGTGGCAAGGTCGAGGCTCAGGACATTGTCCGCCGCGTCGCGCCCGTTCAGGGCCAGCCGCCGTTCCGTGTCGCCGATGCTGATGCCGACCTCGGCCTCGCGCGCCACGATGCCGGGTGCCAGCGTGAAAGCCGCAGGCGTGAGCCAGATTTCATAGCTCCGCTCCGTGGGCAGGCTGGCGGCCAAGACCGACGTGGTGCCGGGGGCCGCACCGGTCCACGGCAGGAAACCCGGACCCAGCACATCGGCCAGCGTGAGCGCCCCGGTCTTCAGGCGCGCCACATACCTGGGCTTCGCCCCCGAAAGGTCGCGGTTCACCGTGCCGGAAAATTCCGCCGTGCCCCAGTGGCCGGTGAACGTGGCCGTGGCCGGGGCTTCCCCCTGTCCCGCGACAGCCGATCCCGTTATATCGACGCGCCCGGCGGCGGGCTGCATCAGCGGCACACCACTCGCAGCCAGCACAGCCCCTGCCTCGGGGGCCTCCAGCCTGAACTCGCCCTCCGGCCACAGGCCCTGCTGCACCCTGCCGTCATAATGCGCCGTGGCCCCCAGTGCCGCCGCATCGAGCGTCGTGGCAAAGCCCTCCGCCCGCGACCCTATGAGCGTCAGCGTCAGCTTGCCCGGTGCCGCCGAGGGCGCTGGCGGTGATAGCCCGAACAGCCGGGCGATGTCCGCCCCCTCGGCGCTGCCCACGTCGGCGCGCAGATTGACCGTGGCGTCCACCCCCTTGGCCAAGGCGCTGAAGCCGCCGCTGAGCGAAACATCGAGCGTGCCGCTGCGCCCGGTCACGGAATAGCTGGTGACGGGCTCCTGCGGCCCCGGCTTCAGGGTCAGCGCCAGCGCCAGGTCCGTCTGGCCCAGCCCCCTGGTCCAGGCCGCGCCCTCTCCGGCCAGCCCCAGAAGACGCAAGAGACCGGTGGGATCATCCGCCCGGATGCTGGCGTTGACCCCGCCATCCGGCCCGTCCACGCCGCTCAGCACCGTGCCCGAGGCCGCGACGCTGGCGCCATTGACCGAGCCGACATCGAGACGCTTCACCTCCAGCCCGCGCAGGCCGGAATTGACATCCACCGCCACATCGCGCGCCGCCACGCCGTTGAGGCGCAACTCGTTCAGAGCCAGCGTCACCCGCTTTTCAAAATCCGCCCCGCCCTGAATGAGGCCCGTGAGCGCCGACAGCCAGTTGGCCTCATGCCCGGTGGCGAGCGCGCTCATGCCCTGCGGCAGATAGGAGTCGAGATCGATGCGCTGCGCCGTGGCATTTAGGTCGAGGCCGGGCACCGTGCCGGGCCGGAAGGAAATATCCGCCGTGCCCGCGCCGCCATCGAGCTCATAGGCGAGCTGTTGCAGGTTGAGGCGCCCCTCGGTCCAGCTTACCTTGCCCTCGCCCTTGAGGTGGCCATGCGCCCCGGTCCAGTTGGCCAGAAGTGCCGCCTTGGCCTCCGGCCACAGCCAGGTTGCGAGGCTGCGCAGGTCTGGCGTTTCAAAGGATAGTGTGCCCGCCAGTTCCGCCGCCGCCGCGCCGGGAAAGGCAATGCCGGTGAAGCGGCTCTGGGTCTGGCCCGGCAGACCCGCCCGCACCTCGGTGAAGCGCAAGGCCTCGCGGTCGGCGGCAATCTTCACCCGCACGTTATCCGCCGCGCCGCCGCCCGCCGTCACCGCCAGCGCCCGCAGGCTGGCATCGAGCTTCAGCCGTTTGGGCCAGTGCTGCAACAGGATGTTCACCACGGCAATGCCGCCGCCCGCGCGCCAGGCCGAGCGCGAGGCCGCCCCGGCAATGGCGTCGAGGTTGATGCGCGGCGCGGAAAAATCGGCCACCATGGTGATGGTGTCGCCGAACCTGACCAGGGCATCGCCCTCGATCAGCGTGCCCTGATCCTGCGGGTCGGCGGGCGAAATGCGGATGGACTTGAAATTGGCCTGATGCGCCGTGCTGGTCACCTCGGCCTGCAGCACCAGCGGGCGGATGTCGCCCTCGAGGTCGCCCTTGCCCGCCTCGCCCGCCACCGCCACGGGCCGCGGCTCCAGCCGGATGGTGCCCGCAAGACCGGCAGCGCCGCTCGCGCCCTGAAAACTCGCCATGGGCAGGCCGGCATTGTCGGGCGTCACCCGCAGCGACAGGCTGGTGTCCTTGCCAGCAGCCAGTTCCGAAGTGCCGAAGGCAAAGCCAAAGCCCTCATCGCCGCGCTGGCCCCGCCCCGCCGCCTTCCATGGCCCCTCCAGCGCCGGGGCCGACATCTGGCCCTCGATCCCCGTCAGGGTTTCGGCCAGCCCCAGCCCCTCGTCATTGATCAAAACCGTGCCGTCATGGAAGGTGATCTGGTCGAGGCGCACCCGGTTCAACACCCGCCCCGCCGGTGATCCCGCCTGCGGGGCAAGCTGCCAGTTCACCGCGCCGTCGCGCTGGCGCAAAAGCGCCACCACTGGCTTCACCACGTCGATCGATTCCACCTGCACATCGCCGGAGACGAGGCCCGCCAGTTGCAGCTTCATCTCCACCCGCTCGGCGGTCATCACCTTGCCCTCGGGCACCACGTCCTCGGGGTTGGCGAAGCTCACCTGCTCCATGGTCAGGCGCGGCCAGGGGAAAAGCCGCACCGCCACCGGCCCCTGAATGGTCACCGTGCGCCCCGTCAGCTTGCCGCCATAGGCCTGCAATTCGGCACGGTAGGAATTCCAGTCGACGATGAAGGGAGCGGCCAGCGCCAGCACCACCGCCACCACCAGAAAAATGCCGAAATAGAGAACCGGGGAACGCCAGACTCGCATGGGCCGAATGTAGGCAGGTTCCTATGGCCGGAAAAGGACCAAACTCACGGCCCGGCATTCTTGCCGGGGTTGAGCAGGTTCTGCGGGTCCAGCGCCTGTTTCACCCGCCGCATGACCGAGACCGCCGGGCCATGTTCCAGGTCGAGATACTTGCGCTTGCCCAGGCCCACGCCATGTTCGCCGGTGGCCGTGCCGCCCATGGCGATGGCGCGGCGGATCAGCCGATCATAGGCCGCCTTCAGGCGGTCGAGTTCGGCGGCGTCGCCGTCGCGGAAGAACATGATGAGATGGAAATTGCCATCGCCCACATGGCCCACCAGCGGCGCGAAAATCTGATGCTCCTGCATGTCGGCCCGCGTCTCGGCGATGCAGTCGGCCAGCCGCGAGATCGGCACGCAGACATCCGAGATCACCACCTCCATGCCGGGGCGATGGGCCTTGGCCGCCCAGAAGGCGTCATGCCGCGCCGCCCAGAGCTTCGCCCGGTCCTCCTCCCTTGTGGCCCAGACGAAGGGCCCGCCGCCGAGATCCGCCGCGATGGCGTTGAAGGTTTCCGCCTGTTCGGCCACGCCCGCCGCACTGCCGTGAAATTCCACAAAGAGCGTCGGCACCGGCGCCAGGTCAAGTTTTGAATAGGCGTTCACCGCCTCCACATAGTCGGCGTCCAGCAATTCGATGCGCGCCACCGGCAGGCCAAGCTGAATGGTCTGGATGGTGGCATGGGGGGAGGCCGCCACCGGAGGGAAAGGGCAGGCGCCCGCGGCGACCGCCGCGGGG
>CALMUW010000060.1 GCA_937872985.1 uncultured Alphaproteobacteria bacterium | reverse complement strand
TGCCGGCCTCGTCGAGGTTCTTCAGAGCCTCCTCGCCGACATTGGGAATGTCGCGGGTGATTTCCTCCGGTCCGAGCTTGGTGTCGCGCGCCATGACATCGAATTCCTCGATGTGGATGGAGGTGAACACGTCGTCCTTGACGATGCGTTCCGACAACAGGATCGAGTCCTCGAAGTTGTAGCCGTTCCACGGCATGAAGGCGACGAGCGCATTCTGGCCCAGCGCCAGATCGCCCAGATCCGTGGACGGACCATCGGCGATGATGTCGCCTGCCTTCACCTGGTCGCCGACGCGCACCAGCGGCCGCTGGTTGATGCAGGTCGACTGGTTGGAACGCTGGAACTTGGCCAGGGTGTAGATGTCGACACCCGACTTGGTGGGGTCGGCTTCTTCCGTGGCGCGGATGACGATGCGCTTGGCGTCGACCTGATCGACCACGCCGGTGCGCCGCGCCGTGATGGCGGCACCGGAATCACGGGCCACCACCGATTCCATGCCGGTGCCCACCAGCGGCGCATTTGTGCGCACCAGCGGCACGGCCTGGCGCTGCATGTTGGAGCCCATGAGGGCGCGGTTGGCGTCGTCGTTCTCGAGGAAGGGAATGAGGGCCGCGGCCACCGAGACAAGCTGCTTCGGCGACACGTCCACATAGTCCACCTTGTCGGCCGGCACCGTCAGCACGTCGCCGTGGTTGCGCGCCGTGATCAGGTCGTCGGCGAACTTGCCGTCCTTGGTCAGTGCCACGTTGGCCTGGGCGATGTGGTGCTTGCCCTCCTCGATGGCGGAGAGATAGTTCACCTGCTTCGACACCTTGCCGTCCACCACCTTGCGGTAGGGCGTCTCGATGAAGCCATACTTGTTGACGCGGGCATAGGTGGCCAGCGAGTTGATGAGGCCGATGTTCGGGCCTTCCGGCGTTTCAATGGGGCAGATGCGGCCATAGTGCGTGGTGTGCACGTCGCGCACCTCGAAGCCGGCGCGTTCACGCGTCAGACCGCCGGGGCCAAGGGCCGACAGGCGGCGCTTGTGGGTGATCTCGGACAGCGGATTGGTCTGGTCCATGAACTGGGAAAGCTGCGACGAACCGAAGAACTCGCGCACCGCCGCGGCGGCGGGCTTGGCGTTGATAAGGTCGTGCGGCATCACCGTGTCGACGTCGACCGACGACATGCGCTCCTTGATGGCGCGCTCCATGCGGACCAGGCCGAGGCGATACTGGTTCTCCATGAGTTCGCCCACCGAGCGCACCCGGCGGTTGCCCAGGTGGTCGATGTCGTCCACCTCGCCCTTGCCGTCGCGCAGGTCAGCCAGCGTCTTGATGACCAGCAGGATGTCGTCCTTGCGCAGCACGCGCACCGTGTCGGCCACGTCCAGTTCAAGGCGCATGTTCATCTTCACCCGGCCCACGGCCGAGAGGTCATAGCGTTCGCTGTCGAAGAACAGGCCCTGGAACATGGCCTCGGCGGACTCGCGCGTCGGCGGCTCGCCCGGGCGCATGACGCGGTAGATTTCGACCAGCGCCTGCTCGTAGCTTTCCACCTTGTCGGCCTTCAGCGTGTTGCGGATATAGGCCCCGGTGTTGACGTGATCGATGTCGAGCAGGTTGAGGCTCTTATAGCCCGCTTCCTTCAGCGCCTTCAGCAGCTTCTCGTCGATCTCGTCGCCCGCCTCGGCGAAGATTTCACCGGTCTTTTCATCAACCAGCTCGTCGGCCATGTAGCGGCCATGCAGGTCCTCGTCGCGCACCAGCAGGTCCTTCACGCCGTCCTCGGCCAGCTTCCTGGCCAGACGCGGCGTGATCTTCTTGCCCGCCTCCACCACGACCTGCCCGGTCTTGGCGTCCACCAGGTCCACCGTCGGCTTGATGCCCTTGAAACGGTCGGGATGATAGGGCGCCTTCCAGCCGCCCTTGGTCTGGGTATAGGTCACCGAGCGATAGAAATAATGCAGGATTTCCTCACCGCTCATGCCCAGCGCATAGAGCAGCGTGGTCACCGGCAGCTTGCGGCGCCGGTCGATGCGGGCATAGATGATGTCCTTGGCGTCGAACTCGAAGTCCAGCCACGAGCCGCGATAGGGAATGACGCGGGCGGCGAACAGGATCTTGCCGGAGGAATGGCTCTTGCCCTTGTCGTGGTCGAAGAACACGCCGGGACTGCGGTGCATCTGGGAAACGATGACGCGCTCGGTGCCGTTCACCACGAAGGTGCCGTTCTGGGTCATGAGCGGAATGTCGCCCATGTAGACATCCTGCTCCTTGATGTCCTTGACCGACTTGGCCTGGGTATCGGGATCGATTTCGAACACGATGAGACGAAGCGTGACCTTCAGCGGTGCCGCAAAGGTCATGCCGCGCTGCTGGCATTCTTCCACGTCGAACTTGGGCTGCTCGAATTCGTAGCGCACGAACTCCAGCACGGCCTGACCGGAAAAGTCGGTGATCGGGAACACCGATTTGAACACCGCCTGCAGACCCTCGGCGGCGCGTCCGCCCTTGGGCTCCACCACCTGCAGGAACTGATCGTAGGATTCGCGTTGCACCTCGATGAGGTTCGGCATCACGGCGACTTCAACGCCCTTGCCAAAAACTTTGCGGACACGCTTGCGGCTCGCAACGGTCTGGGTCTCAGCCATGGTTTTCCCTTGTCGTCATCTGGCAATGGAGGGGCAGGCTCCATCTTTGAACCGTCGTGACACTGGGCGTATCGACCGGGAGTCCTGCAAACTCCCCTTTATCACGCCCAAAACGGCTTGCTTGAGGTCACCGTCATATGGTGGCTTCAAGCAACCCGTTCAACCGGTCGGAAATCCGGTGCCCGAAGTGAGTCGGGCACCGGCGCAATGTTACTTCAGCTCGACCTTGGCGCCAGCCGCCTCGAGCTTCTTCTTCATGTCCTCGGCGTCCTTCTTGGCGACGCCTTCCTTCACCGGCTTGGGCGCGCCCTCGACCAGGTCCTTGGCTTCCTTGAGGCCGAGGCCGGTGATGGCGCGGACTTCCTTGATGACCTCGATCTTCTTGTCGCCGGCGGCAGCCAGCACCACGGTGAACTCGGTCTTCTCTTCAACCGGCGCGGCGGCGGCAGCGCCCGGCGCGGCGGCCATGGCCACCGGCGCGGCGGCGGAAACGCCCCACTTCTCTTCCAGCATCTTGGACAGCTCGGCGGCTTCCAGCACGCTCAGCTTGGACAGGTCTTCAACAATCTTGGCAAGATCGGCCATTTTCATATCTCTCTATGTTCAGTTCGGTTTGACAACAATGTGGCGAGAAAATCTCACGCCGCCTGGTCCTTGGTGGCATAGGCGTTGATGACGCGCGCAACCTGCCCCGCCGGAGCCGCCAGCACACCAGCAATCTTGGTGGCCGGGGCCTGGATGAGGCCGATGAGCCTGCCCCGCAACTGGTCGAGCGAGGGCAGTTCTGCGAGCGCCTTGACGCCATTGGCGTCCATCACGGTCTTGCCCAGCGCACCGCCCAGGATCACGAACTTGTCGTGCCCCTTGGCGAAGGCTGCGGCGACCTTGGGCGCCGAGACGGGATCGTCGGCATAGGCCAACATGGTCGGGCCCTGGAAAAGGCCCGTGATCCCGGCTGCGTCAGTGCCATCAAGGGCGAGCTTGGCGAGACGGTTCTTGGCGACCTTCACGGTCGCCCCCGCCTGGGCCATCTTGTTCCGCAGGTCGTTGACCTGGTTCACCGTCAGACCTTTGTTGTGGGCCACAACGACGACACCCGTGCTCTTGAACACGGTGTTCAGCATTGTGACGAGCTCTTTCTTTTCAGCTCTTTCCACGTGCTCTCTCCTTGGTGGAGCGGTCCCGGAGGGAACCGCGCCGGTGGGATTTGCCGCTCCGTCCATCAGGCCAGAAGGGCCATGAGCCGAAGCAGCGCTCACTTGCCTGTCCCCTGCTTTCGCAGGTGGTGAGGTCAAAGCGGACCGGACTTTCCCGAGAGGCGTCCAAACCGTTCCAACACCCATCTCATGCCGGCTGGCGAATTAAGCGGAACACGTTTCCGCGCCTGCAATCTCGGACAGGTTCACCGAAACCCTGGGGCTCCGATGATTGCCCCCGGCCCGCAGGCCGGAAGCAAACTTGCTTCACATCACCCATTCCGAAAAGTCTCCGACTTTTCGGACCAGGTGATGCGTTAAAAAAACTACCCAGCGAAGCTGGCGGGATCGAGCTTGAGGCCCGGACCCATGGTCGACGACAGCGACACCTTCTTCACATAGGTGCCCTTGGCGCCCGCGGGCTTCGCCTTGTTCACGGCGTCCACGAAGGCCTTGACGTTCCCGGCGATCTTGTCGGCCGGGAAGGACGCCTTGCCGATGCCGGCCTGGACGATGCCGGTCTTCTCGACACGGAACTCCACCGCGCCACCCTTGGCGGCCTTCACCGCCGCGGTCACGTCCATGGTCACCGTGCCGACCTTCGGGTTCGGCATGAGCCCGCGCGGACCCAGCACCTTGCCGAGGCGGCCCACCAGACCCATCAGGTCCGGCGTGGCGATCAGGCGGTCGAAGTTGATCTCGCCCTTGTTCACGGTCTCGAACAGGTCGTTCTCACCCACGATGTCGGCGCCGGCGGCCTTGGCCTCGTCGGCCTTCGGCCCCTTGGCGAACACCGCGACGCGCACCGTGCGGCCCGAGCCGTTCGGCAGGGCGCAGACGCCGCGCACCATCTGGTCGGCATGACGCGGATCGACGCCCAGGTTCATGGCGATCTCGATGGTCTCGTCGAACTTGGCGTTGGCCTTTTCCTTCACCAGCTTCACCGCCTCGTCGAGGCTGTAGAACCTGGACCGGTCCAGACCCTGCTTGTTCTTCTCAATACGCTTTGCGATCTTGGCCATCGTCTTACTCCACCACCCGGAGACCCATGGACCGGGCGGAGCCGGCGATTTCACGCGCACCGGCGTCGATCTCGCGGGCGTTCATGCCCTTGAGCTTCTGCTCGGCGATTTCGCGGCACTGCGCCATGGTGACGGAGCCGACGAAGTTCTTGCCCGGCTCCTTGGAACCGGCGTTGATCTTGGCCGCCTTCTTCAGGAAGTAGGAGGCGGGCGCCGACTTCATCTCGAAGGTGAAGGACTTGTCCTGATAGGCGGTAATGACCACCGGCACCGGCTGGCCCTGCTCCATCTTCTGCGTGGCGGCATTGAACGCCTTGCAGAATTCCATGATGTTCAGGCCGCGCTGGCCGAGGGCAGGTCCGATGGGCGGAGACGGATTGGCCTGCCCCGCCGGCACCTGCAACTTGATGTAACCGACAACTTTCTTTGCCATACGAATTCCCTCGCCGGATGTCCCGGCTGCTTGAGGTTAGTGGTCCGGCTTTCAAGGGCCTCCCACCGTTAGCCACTTTCCCCGCACGCGGGGAAAGCCTGCGGTCAGCGGATCTTCTCCACCTGACCGTATTCCAGTTCGACCGGCGTGGGCCGGCCAAAAATCGACACCGCGACCTTGAGGCGCGAGCGCTCCTCGTCCACTTCCTCCACCTGCCCGTTGAACGAGGCGAAGGGACCGTCGGCCACCTTGACCTGCTCGCCCACCTCGAAGGTGATGGAGGTCTTGGGCCGCTCCACGCCTTCCGCCACCTGATTCAGAATGCGGGCAGCTTCGGCGTCGGTGATCGGAATGGGCTTGGAGTCGGACCCCAGGAAACCCGTCACCTTCGGCGTGTTCTTGATCAGGTGGAAGGCCTGATCGGTCAGTTCCATCTTCACCAGCACATAGCCGGGGAAGAAACGGCGCTCGGACTTGATCTTGCGGCCCCGGCGCACTTCCACCACTTCCTCGGTGGGCACCAGCACATCCTCGAACAGATGGCCCAGCCCCTTTTGCACGGACTGTTCCTTGATCGATTCCGCCACCTTCTTTTCGAAGTTGGAATAGGCGTGAACGATGTACCAGCGTTTCGTCATGTGCCCGTTTGCCTTGGGTTAGAGCCCGAACAGAACCCTGTCCACGCCCCAGGAGAGGAAGAAATCGACGACCAGGAAGAACAGCGATGCCATGACCACGAAGCTCAGCACCATGACGGTGGACACCATCAGTTCGTTGCGCGACGGCCAGGTCACCTTGCGGCCCTCGTCGCGCACTTCCTGAATGAATTCACCCGGACTGGTTTTCTCAGCCATGTTCCTGTTACCTGAACGCCTTTCAAATGGCAGGGGCAGTAGGGCTCGAACCCACGACCTGCGGTTTTGGAGACCGCCGCTCTACCAACTGAGCTATACCCCTAGATGGTGCCGCCCCTGAGACAATCAAGGACGGCCAGTCCTTATTCCGTGATCTTGGCGACGACGCCGGCGCCGACGGTGCGGCCGCCTTCAC
>CALMUW010000059.1 GCA_937872985.1 uncultured Alphaproteobacteria bacterium | reverse complement strand
GGTGGCGGGAGGTGCTGGTGCCTGCGCGGGGGACGGGGCCTTCGAGGGCCGGGTGTTGGCCGCGGCCGCTGGCGCAGCCGGCGCCGTGCCGGGTTTCAGCCGGGGCAGCGGAACCGAAGGTAAAGGCGTGGTTACGGCAGCACCGGGTTTGATCCGGGGCAGGGGCGGGCTTGCCGCCAGCGCCGGAAACGCCAGCACCGCAGCCATCATCACGCCGAACCAGGTCTGTTTCATTTGCCCCCTCGCGGCGTGGTTCCATCCGCCCCGCCGCAACCGAACATTAACCATCTGTTGACCATAAGTGAACCCGACAATGCCGCACCGCACAGGCGGATCAGCGGCAGGGCTTCGAGGTCGTCATGCGCATGTGTCATTCCCACCGTTCCGCCGGAAAGTCGTCGGCAATGCCCGCTGTCCTCTGGCTGGTCCTGCTCATGACGCCGGCCAGCGGCCAGGACGCTGCCCCCACCCAGGCCATCCATTTTCTGGCTCAGGCCCAGGCCGTGAACGACACCTGTCATTTCCTGAGTGATTCGGCCCGTGATGAACTGGCGGGCTATGTCGCCCGGGCCGAAGTGGCGGCGGTCGAGAAACTCGGACCCGCCGCGGTGCGCGCCGCCATGATCCAGGGCCGGGCCGAGGGCAAGGCCGCCGGGTGCACTGAAACCGCCCGCGGCAATCTCAACGAAACCCTGATCGCTGCCCGCCAGGCCGTAACCCGGATTGATGGTCCGGCGGCAAAGCCGGAGGGAGCGTCCGGGACAGCCTCCGCCCTGACGGCGCCGGAAGCCGCCACCGCCCAGACGGCCCTGGCCGCTCCGGTGGACGAGGCGGAACCCCCTGCGGTGAAAAACCCCGTGCCCCGCAGGACCGCCCTGCCGTCGGCCAGGCCTACCGCCAAGGCCCCCGCCAGCACGAAAGCCAAGGCGCCGCCCGGCCGGGTGGCGGCCAAACCGGCACCGGCCAGGCCTGCGGCCGCCAAGGCCCGGAGCAGCGCCCTGGCGTCCTACGGCACCATGGCTGAACGCTACTATTATGCCCGGCGCTGCGGCGGCATGAGCGACCGCCAGATCATGGGCTTCTATGGCCAGGTGGTGGCCACCCATCGGGCGGCGGTTTCCGCCTTTGGTGTTCCCGCCGTGGCCGGGGTCATGCGCGGCGCCGAGATCCGCGCCCGCACCCGCACCTGTGGTTAAGGCGCGCCTAAACGTAACCTCCGCTTAAGCGCGCGCTCCAAGATTCCATAAACTATGTGGGAAATAGCCGCGAAATTGCGCAAAATTAGCGCGAATATAAGACCAAATTTACCGAGACTCTTCAGGTCGCCTTAAAGCCCCCCGCCTAGTCTGAGGCCATAACGAGGACAGCCAGTGAGCATGTCCCGCCAACAGGCAGACAAGGGTGGTCAAACATGAATACGCAGCTCAAAGGGGGCCTTCGCCCGGTTGAATCCCAGCCCGCTCGGACCGAAATCAAGCATCGCTATCTCGAGGCCCTGACGCTCATCGAGCGCCTGCACCGCCGCCTCCTCGACGTCATCAAGGATGACTTCGACCGCACCGGTGAGCAGGACGTCAACCCGGTTCAGGCGCTGCTGCTGTTCAACATCGCCGATGCCGAACTGACGGCGGGCGAACTGAAATCGCGCGGCCACTATCAAGGTTCCAATGTCTCCTACAACCTCAAGAAGCTGGTCGAGGCGGGCTATGTGAACCATGAGCGTTCCAGCGCCGACAAGCGCTCGGTCCGCATCCGCCTGACGCCCAAGGGTCAGGAAATCCGCAGCCGCGTCGATGCCCTCTACAATCGCCAGCTCCAGGCGGTCGAGGAAGTGGTGGGCCTGTCGGTCGAGGAATTCGACCGTCTCAACAAGGCGCTCACCCGGCTCGAACGCTTCTGGACCGACCAGATCCTCTATCGCCTCTGAGTGCCGCCCATCCTGGCCTGAATCACGCAACCCTGTGGCCCAAAAGCCGCAGGGTTCGTTTTTATTGCGCCGGGGCTTCACCCGCAGCCCAAAACCGGATTCCTGCACTGCCGGAGACAGCTGAACGCGCATCGGGCCACCCGGCTTTGACGCGCGGGCAGGGGACTGATAGTTTGCAGCACTGGCGGGGCGCGGCGGCCCGGCCCGATGGCAGTAGTGAGGCTCGGATGCATTTTTCCCATTCTGCGGGGCGCGGAACGCGCCGTCTTGTGGTGCGCGCTGTGGCGCTGGCGCTGACCTGTGGCGCGGCTCTGCTGCAAACCGGTCAGGCGCAGGCGGACTCCGACAATCCCGTTCAGCAGCTGATCAGGTCGAAGCGCCCTGCCGCCACCGTGGCGCCTGCCCCCATGCCGATGCCTGAACCGGTGGTCGTCGCCCCTCCTGTGGCCGCGCCCGCGCCGGTGACGCCGCCCGTGCTGGCCACGCCGGAAGCGCCCAGGGCGGTGCCGGCGCCGCCCGCCGACGCCAGGCCCTTCGTGCCCAATGCCGAGGTGGCTGCGCTGTCCGCCGCGGGCACGCCCATGATCGCCCCCGGCAGCGCGGGCCAGTTGCGCGCCGCTGAAGCCCGCTATGCCGCCATCGCCGCCCAGGGCGGCTGGCCCAAGCTGGGCCGTGGCACCTACAAGAAGGGCTCCAAGGGCAAGCATGTGGTGGCCCTGAACCGCCGCCTCGCCATGGAGGGCTATCTGTCAGCGGGCGGCATGGACAGCGCCGTCTTCACCCCCGCCACGGCGCAGGCGCTCACCCGCTATCAGGCCAACATGGGCCTGGGCGAGACCGGCAAGGTCGATGGCCCCACGCTGGCCTCCCTCAATGTGCCGGTGTCGCAGCGCCTGGCCACAATCCGCGCCAACATCGAGCGTCTCGCCGCCTATGAGCAGAACCTCGGCGGCCGCTATGTCATCGTCAACGTGCCCGCCCAGCAGATCCAGACCGTCAGCAACGGCCACATCAACTCGGTGCATCGCGCCATCGTCGGCAAGCCGGAGCGCCCCACCCCCGTGGTCATGACGGCGCTCTCCGACATCAACTTCAACCCCTATTGGAACGCGCCGGCCTCCATCGTCGAGAAGGACATCATTCCCAAGATCAACAATGGCGGCACCGACATTCTCCGCTCCATGAACATCCGCGTCTTCAAGGGCTATGGCGGCGAGGAGATCGACCCCGATACGGTGGACTGGAAGACGGCCGTGGCCGACGACTATCTCTTCCGTCAGGAGCCGGGCGGGGGCAACGCCATGGCCACCGCCAAGATCAATTTCACCAGCCCCTTCGGCATTTATTTGCACGACACGCCGGAGCGCTATGCCTTCAACAACGCCGGGCGCTTCTATTCCTCGGGCTGCGTGCGCGTCGACAAGGTTTCGGTGCTGCTCAACTGGATCCTGAACGGGCAGGACGGCATCAACGCGGGCCGCATTTCCGAACTGGCGAAGTCACAGGAACGGCTTGACGTGAAACTCGCCACCCCGCCGCAATTGCGCGTGGCCTATCTCACGGCCTGGCCGGCGGGCGGCGGCACGGTCGCCTTCCGCAACGACATCTATGAAATGGATGGCTCGGGCTTCACTGTGGGCCAGCCCATGCCCGTGGGCGAGCAGAGCCCGGAGGGCCAGCGCTATGTGCTGAAGCCCATTCCGCGCCAGCCCGCGTCGGTTGACGCCGCCGAGGCCGAGGGCTTCGGCCTGTTCGGCGGCCTGTCGAAATCGAAGACTGCGGACAAGACAAAAACCGCGCCGCCGCCGGTGACCGCAACCAGCAAGCCGCTGCTTAAGCCCGCGGTGGCGGATGCGCCCGCCAAGGGTGATCTGCCCGAGAAAACCGCCAAGGCCACGGTGACCGACAAGACCAAGGCCACGGTGGCCGCCAAGCCCAAGGCCGGTGACAAGAATTTCCCCGGCCTCTTCGACTGGGAAAAATACCGCAAGGAGCAGGCCGCAGCGGCCAAGGCCAAACCCGCCGACAAGAAGGTCGTGAAGAAAACAGCGGCGGACAAGAAGGTCGCTGACAAGAAAACCGTCGAGAAAAAGGTGACGGACAAGACCAGGAAGGTGGCGGAGACGACGCCGCCTGCCAAGCCGGTGAAGAAGAAGCCGATCATTCCGCCCAAGACTCCCTGACCGGACCTGCGGCCTTCTGTCGCCACCATTACAGGCAGTTCACTTGACCCCGGGGCACGGGCGCGGTTTGTCTGTGCTCGAGAGCAACCTGACTTTTGACGGAATCGGCAAAAGTCAGAAAAGTTGCTCGCCAACAAAAAGTCAGAGCGGTGGCTTTGATGCCGTCAAAGCGCAAACTGCTCTAGAGAAAAACTGCCCAGTCGCATGAGGCTGCGATGACCACCACCGACTACACCGCCATCTTCACATCGGCCCTGGACGGCTTGCGCCGCGCGGGCAACTATCGCCAGTTTGCCGACATCTGCCGCTACAAGGGCCGCTTTCCCCGCGCGCTGCACCGTGGCGCCCATGGCGAACACGAGGTGACGGTCTGGTGCTCCAACGATTACCTTGGCATGGGCCAGCACCCCAAGGTCATCGAGGCTATGCACTTCGCGCTCAATGAAGTGGGCGCCGGCTCCGGTGGCACCCGCAACATCTCCGGCACCACCCATTACCATGTCGAACTTGAGGCCGAACTTGCCGATCTTCACGGCAAGGAAGCCGCTCTCCTGTTCAATTCCGGCTACATGTCCAATGAAGCCACGCTCTCCACCTTGGGCCGTCTCCTGCCCGGCGTCGTCATTCTCTCCGATGAACTCAATCATGCCTCGATGATTGAAGGCATCAAGCATGGCCGCTGCGACAAGCAAGTCTTTGCCCATAATGATCTTGCCGACCTTGAGCAGCGGCTCAGGGCGCTGCCGCTGGAGCGGCCCAAGGTGATCGCCTTTGAATCGGTCTATTCCATGGATGGCGACATCGCCCCCATCAGGGAGATCTGCGACCTTGCCGACGCCTACGGCGCGCTCACCTATTGCGATGAGGTGCACGCCGTCGGCATGTATGGCCCGCGCGGCGGCGGCATCATCGAGCGCGAGGGTCTGCTCCACCGCGTCGACATCATCGAAGGCACGCTGGCCAAGGCCTTCGGTCTCATGGGCGGTTACATCACCGGCGCGGCCCCACTGGTGGATGCCATCCGCTCCTTCGCACCGGGCTTCATCTTCACCACCTCGATCGCGCCGGTCATCGCGGCGGGGGCCACGGCCTCCATCCGCCACCTCAAGGAAAGCCAGACCGAACGCACCCTCCAGGCGGCCCACGCCAAAAAGCTCACGGCGGCGCTCAGGGCCAAGATGCTGCCGGTCATGGCCACGCCAAGCCACATCGTGCCGGTCATCATCGGCGACCCGGTGAAGTGCAAGGCGCTGACCGACCGGCTGATGAATGAATTCCACATCTATGCCCAGCCGATCAATTTCCCCACCGTGCCCAGGGGCACCGAGCGCATCCGGCTGACCCCCGGACCGCTCCATGGCGAGTTGGAGATTGCCCGCCTGGTGGCGGCGCTCGATCACCTGTGGACCGACATGGGCCTGCGCCGCGCCGCCGCGTGACCCGTCGCAAATAACACCTTCTGCGCCGCCCGCCGCAGAGGTGGCATGAAACTCTGCGCTAGTCTTGCCGTGCTGCCATTTGCGACTGGACCCGTCCGCCGCAGGCTGTATTTTGCGCTCACGATTCTGGGAAAGGGACGGCCATGGTCAAGAAGACTGCCGCGAAAACGTCGATGAAGAAAACCGCCGCCAGGGCCAAGCCCGCCGCCCGCCGCAGCGCCGCCAAAAAGGCCCCGGCCAAAAAGGCCCCGGCCAAAAGGGCCAAGCCCCTGTTTCCCGGCTTCTTCAAGGAGCGCCTGGGCAAGACCGATCCCAGGGTGGCCAAGGCCATCGCCGGTGAACTGGTGCGCCAGCAGAAGAAGATCGAACTCATCGCCTCGGAGAACATCGTGTCGCGCGCCGTGCTCGATGCGCAAGGCTCGGTGATGACCAACAAATATGCCGAGGGCTACCCCAACCGCCGCTACTACGGCGGCGGGGAATGGGTCGATGTTACCGAGACCCTGGCC
>CALMUW010000058.1 GCA_937872985.1 uncultured Alphaproteobacteria bacterium | reverse complement strand
CCGGTGAGGGGCGGGCGGCGCGGCAACCCCGTGCTCTGGCCTGCGGCGCATTTCGCCGCCCTCATGGCGCTGACCGGCGATCAGGGGGCGCGCGGCCTTCTCACCACGCTTCAGGATGTGGTGGAGGTGGCGGCCAGCGATGACGGCATCTTCACCGACATCGACACGCCGGATGATCTCAGATCAGTCCGAGAGTCCGGAAGCTGACGTGGCCCTTGCGGGCGATGATGATGTGGTCATGCACCAGAACGCCCAGTTTTTCGCCCGCCACCATGACCTTTTTGGTCATGTCGATGTCGGCCATGGACGGCGTGGGGTCGCCCGAGGGGTGATTGTGGACGAGGATGACGGCCGAAGCGGCGAGTTCGAGCGCGCGCTTGACGACCTCGCGCGTATAGACCGGCGTGTGATCGACGGTGCCGTGACTCTGGACCTCGTCGGCGATGAGCTGGTTCTTCTTGTCGAGGAAGAGAATGCGGAATTCCTCGCGGTCGGCGAAGGCCATGGCGGCGTGGCAATAGTCGATGATGGCCGACCAGGTGGCGAGCAGCGGGCGGTTGATGATTTCGCCCTTGGCAAGCCGCAGGGCGGCGGCGCGGATCAGGGCGAGTTCGGTGGCCACGGCCTCGCCCGCGCCCTTCACCTCCATGATCCGTTCCGGCGGCGCGCTCACCACCTCGGCAAAGCTGCCGAAGCGGGCGATGAGGGCCTTGGCCAGGGGCTTGGTGTCGGCCCGGGGGATGGCGCGGAACAACACCAGTTCCAGAAGCTCGTAATCGGGCAGGGCCGCCGCGCCGGCTTCGCGGAAGCGCTGTTTCAGGCGCTCGCGATGACCCAGGTAACCGGGCGTTTCGGCGGGGGCTTCAGCAAATCCTGCCGCGGGTTTCCGTGCCATGCCGTGCCCGCTCCGGTCAGGCCGAATAGGGCGGCTGGTGCAGGCCGCCGGGCGACAGGGTGAAGATTTCGCAGCCCTCATCGGTGACCGCGAGGGAGTGTTCAAACTGGGCCGAGAGCGAGCGGTCGCGGGTGACGGCGGTCCAGCCGTCGGCCAGCACCTTCACATGCGGCTTGCCGAGATTGATCATGGGCTCGATGGTGAAGAACATGCCGGGCTTCAGCACCGCGCCCTCGCCGGGCTTGCCATAGTGCAGCACATTGGGATTGTCGTGGAAGACGCGGCCCAGGCCATGGCCGCAGAAATCGCGCACCACCGAGCAGCGCTCGCCCTCGGCATAGGACTGGATGGCGTGGCCGATGTCGCCCAGGGTGGCGCCGGGCTTCACCGCCGCGATGCCGCGCATCAGGCTTTCATAGGTGACGTCCACCAGGCGGGCGGCGGCGCGCGAGACGGCGCCGATGTTATACATGCGGCTCGTGTCGCCATACCAGCCGTCGGCGATGAGGGTGATGTCGACGTTGACGATGTCGCCGTCCCGCAGCGGCTTGTCATTGGGGATGCCGTGGCAGACCACATGGTTGATGGAGGTGCAGATGGACTTGGGAAAGCCGCGATAGTTGAGCGAGGCGGGAATGGCGTTGTGGCGGCGGGCGAAGTCATTGACATGGGCGTCGATGGCCTCGGTGGTGGTGCCGGGCACCATCAGCGGCGTAATCTCGTCAAGCGCCAGCGCCGCCAGATGGCCTGCCTTGCGCATGCCCGCGAAATCTTCCGGACTATGGATCTTGATGGTGTCGCGGGGCATGAACGTCCTCAGGGGCCGATGACCGGAACGGCCCGGTCGACGGTGATGGCTGTGGTGGAAACGCGGCAGGCCAGGGCGAGCGCCTCAACGCCCGCCTGTCGCGCCGCCGCGTAACTTTTCACATAGGCGGGATCAAGATCGGCGGCAAGGGTGAAGCGCCGGGCCGTGTTGCTCTGGATGAGATAGACCATGACGGCGCGGTGGCCGCGCCTGACCACGGCCGCCAGATCTTCGAGATGGCGGCGGCCCCGGTCGGTCACGCAGTCTGGAAATTCGGCCAGGTCGCCGCCCCGGAAGAGGTGGACATTCTTGATCTCGACATAGCAGTCGGGACGGCCCTTGCCCTGAAGCAGCAGGTCGATGCGGCTCTTTTCGGCGTAGCGCACCTCGGGGCGGATGCCCTCATAGCCCGCGAGCTGTGGAATGGCCCCGCGCTTCAGGGCGGCGGCGACGATGCGGTTGGGATGCTGGGTATTGACGCCGGTGAGACCCGATTCCCGCACCTCCGCCAGTTCCCAGGTCAGGGCATATTTGCGCGTGGGGTTGGCCGAGCGTGACAGCCAGATGCGCGTTCCTGCCGCCGTCAGGCCGGTCATGGCGCCGGTGTTGGGGCAAAGCACGGTGACAGATTCGCCTGTGTCCAGAGTCACATCGGCCAGAAACCTCTTGTAGCGCTTCACCAGGCGGGCCGGGATGAGGGGGGCGGCAAACTGCATTTTTTGACAGTTAATGGCGGTGGTGGCACAGTTCAATCGTCGCGCGGGGATTTGTTCAGGGCCGCCACGCCCGCCGCCGCCGCCGTTCTGCTCATCGGCAATGAAATCCTGTCCGGACGCACCAAGGACAAGAACCTGGGATATATTGCCGACGCGCTGACCGCCCGGGGCATTGACCTGATGGAGGCGCGCTGCGTGGCCGACATCGAGGACGACATCGTGGCGGCGGTGCGGGCATTGTCGGCGCGCTACACCTATGTGTTCTCGACCGGCGGCATCGGCCCCACCCATGACGATATCACCGCCGACGCCATGGCCCGCGCCTTCAATACCGGCATCGGCCACCATCCTGCGGCGCTGGCCGAACTCACCGCCTATTTCCGCGCCATGGGGCGCGAGCCCAACGAAGCGCGGCTGCGCATGGCGCGGGTGCCGGAAGGGGCCAGCCTCATCACCAATTCCGTGTCGAAGGCGCCGGGCTTCCGCATCCATAATGTCTTCGTCATGGCGGGCGTGCCGCGCATCATGCAGGCCATGCTGGAGCAGGTGCTGCCGACGCTCGAGGGGGGTGTGCCCATCGTCAGTGACGGCATTGTGCTGGAGGGGGGCGAGGGCGATGTGGCCGCCGGTCTGGGCGAGATCCAGCAGCGCTATCCCGCCATCAGCATCGGATCCTACCCGTTTGAATCCGCCTCCGGCTTTGCCACCCATCTGGTGGCGCGCGGGCGCGACGCCGGGACATTGGCCGCGGTCATGGCCGAAATTGCGGCCTTGGCCCAGCGCCTGACCGAGGCGGGCCGGGTGCGCGGCTGGCGCAGCGGCTGAGGCAGTGGCTCAGGCCGCCAGAGCCTTCTTCACCTTCTCGGTCAGGTCATTGCGGGTGAAGGGCTTGTTCACCAGTTCGATGGAGGCGGGCAGATCCTGCATCTGGCGCACCGACCCCGGGGCATAGCCGGACATGAAGAGCACCTTCAGGTCGGGCCGGAGCTGGATGGCCTTGGCGGCCAGTTCCGGCCCGTTCAAGCCCCCGGCCATGATGACGTCCGACAGCATGAGGCAAATGTCGGGGCGCTCGGTGATGCAGGTGTAGCCTTCGACCCCATTGCTGGCGGTGAGGACCTCATAGCCCATCTCCTCGATCATGGCGGCCGCCACTTCGCGCACCGACATATTGTCCTCGACCCCCAGGACAACCGGCCTGGCGCCGGTGGCGCTGGCGGGCAGGGCCGCCGGCACGGCGCTGATGGCGGCAGTGACGGAGGGAGCGGGCGGCGATGCCATCGTCTCGGCCGCTGGCGCGGGTTCGGCCGCGACCGGCGGATGCAGCGGGGTGGCAGTGAATTCCGGCACCTGGGCATATTCGGCAGCGGCATAATGCGCCACCGAGGCCTGCACTTGCTTGTGGCGCGCCGCCGTGGGGGCGGGGGCCTGGGCGCTTCCGGCCGTGCTGGTGGTGAGCAGGCGCGGCAGATACATCTTGACGGTGGTGCCGTGGCCCACCTCGGAATAGATCTTTACATGGCCGCCGGACTGCTTGACGAAGCCATAGATCATCGAGAGGCCAAGGCCCGAGCCGGACTCCGGCCCCTTGGTGGTGAAGAAGGGCTGGAAGACCTTTTCCAGATTTTCCGGGGCAATGCCGCAGCCCGTGTCGGTCACGGCGATTTCGACATATTCACCCGCCGTGACATCGTCGTTGCTGTTGGCATATTCCTCATCGAGACAGACGTTGCGGGTTTCGATGATCAGCTTGCCGCCGCGCGGCAGCATGGCGTCGCGGGCATTGATCGAGAGATTGAGGATGGCCGATTCCAGCATGTTCTGGTCGGCCTTGACCGGCCAGACGTTGTCGCCCGGCAGCACCGTCAGAACGACATCGCTGCCGGTGGCGTGGCGCACCATGTCGGTGAAGCCTCCGACCAGACGGTTGATGTCGATTTCCTTGTTCTGGAGAGTGTTCTGGCGCGAGAAGGCCAGCATGCGGCGGGTCAGTTCCGAACCCTTTTCGGCGGCTTCCATGGCGGAGCGGATGCGCTTCTGGGCCTTGTCGTTGCCCCCCACCAACTGGTCCACCAGTTGCAGATTGCCCATGACGACCATGAGCAGGTTGTTGAAGTCGTGGGCGACGCCGCCGGTCAATTGGCCCACCGCCTCCATCTTCTGGGCCTGATGGAAGCGCCGTTCCAGCGCCTTGCGCTCGGTCACCAGCTGGCAGGAGCCGAAGACGCCCTCAATCTTGCCGAAGGCATCGGCCTCGGGCTCCATGATCACCTGGAAATATTCAATGTCGCCGGAGGCGAGCCGCACTGCGATTTCCAGATCTGAAACCCGGGTGCCCCTCTTGGCCAGTTCCAGCGCCTCTTCGAATTTCTCCCGCCCCCCCGGCTCGATCATGGCGATGAAGGTGGACAGTGCGGGATGGACGATGGCGTCGCCCATGCCGATCAGCACCGCCATTTCCGACGACATGCGGGACACACCGGTTTCATTGTTGATGGAGAAGGAGCCGAGACGGGCCGCCTGCTGGGTGCGCTTCATGGTGCGCTCGGAGGCGCGCAGGCGTTCCAATGTGGCCATCTGGTCGTTGACGTTGCGGCACAGGCCGACGCAGCGCACCGGCTTGCCGGTCACGGGATCGCGGATGACGCCCGCCACCGACTCGATCCAGATGAATTCGTTGTCGGCCATGCGCACGCGGTAACGGCTCTGGATGACGTCGGCGCCAAAGGGCGTGTTGAGCAGCTTGTGCTCCAGCGTCTTGTCCTGATCGTCCGGGTGGATGCGAAGATTGAAGCTCTCGAAGTTGAGATCGCCGGAGCCGCGCGGGAAGCCCATGAGATCATACATCTCGGGCGAATTGTAGGTTTCGCGGGTCTCGAAGTCATAATCCCAGAGGGCATAGCCGCCGGAGCGCAGGGCCAGGTTCAGGCGTTTCTCATTGCTGATGGCCCGCTCGGCGTCTTCGCCGCTCGCCTGCTCGCCCACCATCAGGGCATAGCGGATACCTTGCTCGTCCTGCCAGTTGTGCTGGCGGAAGTGAGACGAGATGCGGGTGCCCAGGGGGCTGGCAAAGCAGACCTCGACCGGCTGCGGACCGGAGGCAGTGGCGGAACGGTCGCCGATATAGCGGGCGGAGATGGCGCCGGTGCCGAATTTCAGCAGGGGCTTGCCAATGACATCGCCGCGCTGGCAATTCCACTTGCGGATGACCGCGGTGGTGGCGTCATGAATGATGGCCTCTGGCATGCGGATGACCAGAAGCTGGGTATTCGACAGTTCCAGAATATGGACCAGGTCCCTGAGCGCGGAGGACTGACCGGACATAAAGCGAGGCTCCCGAAGCGATTTGGGCGCCGATCTTGACGGCAAATGATGAAGCAAGGGTTGATTATTAACCATGCTTTGTTGCGGTGCGGGGCCGGGCGTGGCTAAATCATCCCTCCTGTGAAACGCTCAGGTTGCAGAACGAGGAGACCATGGACGAAAAATGGCAGAAGAACTTTCCGGTCTCCTGGGACCAGTTTCACCGTGATGCCCGGGCGCTGGCCTGGCGTCTGTCGGCGGCGGGGCCGTTCCGGGCGGTGGTGGCCATCACCCGCGGCGGGCTGGTGCCGGCGGCCATCGTGGCGCGCGAACTGGGCATACGGGTGATCGAATCCGTCTGTGTCGCCTCCTACGATTATGACAGACAGGGCGAGATTTCGGTGTTGAAGGGGGTGGCCAGCGATATTGCGGGCGAGGACCGGGGCGAGGGGGTGCTGATCGTGGACGATCTGGTCGATACGGGGGCGACGGCCAAGGTGGTGCGCGAGATGCTGCCCAAGGCGCATTTCGCCACGGTCTACGCCAAGCCGCAGGGCAGGCCCCTGGTCGATACCTTTGTCACCGAGGTCAGTCAGGACACCTGGATCTATCTGCCCTGGGACATGGGGCTGCAATTTGCCCCGCCGATCCGCGACGGGGCCAAGGTATAGGCCGGACACGGGCGGGCGTGGCGGAACGGTAGACGCAACGGACTTAAAATCCGTTTTCCGCAAGGAAGTGAGGGTTCGAGTCCCTCCGCCCGCACCAGGCTGACAAAGGAGTGGAAATGGCCTCGATTGAAATCCTGGTGGTGGTGGCGCTCACCGTGATCAATGGCCTGTTGGCCATGTCGGAGATGGCCATTGCCTCGTCGCGCGTGTCGCGCCTCAGGGCCATGGCCGATCAGGGCGCCGCCGGGGCACATTCGGCCCTGGCACTGGCCGCTGATCCGGGCCGCTTCCTGTCCACCGTGCAGATCGGCATCACCCTCATCGGCATCATTGCGGGAGCCTTTTCCGGGGCATCGCTGGGGGCGCGGGCGGCGGACTGGCTGATGGAAGCGGGCGTGGCGCGGTGGTGGGCCGAGGTGATCGGTCTCGGCTCGGTCGTGGCTTTCATCACCTATCTGTCGCTCATCATCGGCGAGCTGGTGCCGAAACAGGTGGCCCTGCGCAACCCGGAGCGCATTGCCTGCCTGGTGGCCCCGGCCATGAGTCTGATTGCCCAGGTGGCAGCGCCCGTGGTCTGGCTGCTCGACCGTTCGGGGCGGCTGGTTCTGGCGCTGCTGGGCCAGTCGCGGCAGCGCCAGGACACGGTCACCACGGCGGAAATCCACTCGATGATCGCCGAGGCGGAATCGGCGGGGGCGCGCGGAGCCGGGGGGCGCGCGGGGGTCGCGGGGGGCCAGGGGCTCGGGGGGGCGGCGGCCGCCGGGCGGCGGGGCCCCGCGGGCCGCGG
>CALMUW010000057.1 GCA_937872985.1 uncultured Alphaproteobacteria bacterium | reverse complement strand
CGTTCGCGCATTCTTGTGGATGTTCATCCGGGTTCTCCTGAGGTTGCTGTCGTCTTGCAACATCAGTCTCCGACGGAACGCCCGGATGGACAACCTATTGAAAGCTCACATCTAGGCCTTGTCATCCGACAGCCACAGGCCAAGGAGCGGCAGGCGGCCTGCCACCGCAGCGGGCGTGGAACCGGCGGCGGCGGCGGCAACCGTGCAAGGCGCCAGCGTGGTTTCGTGGCCATTGACGAAGCGCGATGGACCGGTGAGCGGCCACCACAGGGACTCACCCCCGGCCACCGGCAGGGGCTGATGCACACCCGGCGCGAGAAGAACGAGATCGAGCCGCAGACCATCGCCCGCCATGAAGCCCTGGGGACCGATGATCTGGGTCAGACCGGCAGCGCCGGTGCCCGGCAACCAGTGAAAATGCTCGCTGAGGGCGGCGAGAGACGCGGCCACCTCGGGCTGGTTCAACACCGCCTCGGCAATGGCGGGGGCCAGATAGGCGGTCACTTCCTGCGGATGCGGTTGCGGCGGCACCACGGCGGCGTCGGCCAAATCCTGCCCGGCCAGACGGCCAAGGATGCGGGTGACCGCAGGCTCACCCGCGCGCAGCAGCCCGCGCGCCAGCGCCGCCAGAAACCAGCGCAGGTCGGCACTTACATCATCGGGAAAAGGATCAACCATGGCTCACTCACTTGTGGCGCAGTCTGGCGGGACGCCATTGCCTTGTGGTTAACGGCGGCACCGCGAGGACCGGTTTCCAACAACAAGGTGAACAATGTTGCCGAAAAGTCAGTTGACCCTTACCTATCCCGCCCGGAAAATGGGCCATGGCATTTCCCTCCACCCTTACCGACCCCTTTGGACGGCAGGTCACTTACCTGCGTGTGTCGGTGACCGACCGCTGCGACCTGCGCTGTGTCTATTGCATGGCGGAGGACATGAGCTTCCTGCCCAAGCGCGATCTTCTGACCCTGGAGGAACTGGACCGGGTGTGTTCCGCCTTCGTGGCGCGCGGGGTGAAGCGCATCCGCCTGACCGGGGGTGAGCCGCTGGTGCGCAAGGGGCTGATGACGCTGGTGAAAGACCTGGGGCGGCATCTGGCGGCAGGCACGCTGGACGAAGTGACGCTCACCACCAATGGCAATCTGCTGGAAAAATTCGCCGCGCCCCTGGCGGACCATGGCGTGCGGCGGATCAATGTCTCGCTCGACACACTGAACCCGGAGCGCTTTCGCCAGATCACCCGCTGGGGCGAGATCGGCAAGGTGCTGGCGGGCATCCGCGCCGCCCAGAAGGCGGGCATCCGGATCAAGCTCAATGCGGTGGCGCTGAAGGGCGTCAACGAGGGTGAATTGCCGGAGATGATCCGCTTTGCCCATGGCGAGGGCATGGATTTTACCCTGATCGAGACCATGCCCATGGGTGATGTGGAGGGCGACCGCACCGACCATTACCTGCCGCTGTCGCTGGTGCGCGAGCGGCTGGCGCAGGATTTCAGCCTGACCGAGAGCGATTATCGCACCGGCGGGCCGGCGCGCTATGTGATGGTGAAGGAAACCGGCGGCAGGCTCGGCTTCATCACCCCGCTCAGCCACAACTTCTGCGAAAGCTGCAACCGGGTGCGGCTGACCTGCACCGGCACGCTCTATCTCTGCCTTGGTCAGGAGGATGCCGCGGACCTGCGCGCCCCATTACGCGCATCCGAAGGCGATGAGGCCCTGCATGCGGCCATCGCGGCGGCCATTGCGCGCAAGCCGCGAGGCCATGACTTCGTCATCGACCGCGACAACAACCGCCCGGCCCTGGCGCGCCACATGAATGTGACGGGCGGCTGAAACCGGTCATTACCTGGATGGCGTGGATGGCGGGGCGGGCGCGGAGAGGGAGGCCGTCGGCGTGCTGTCAACGCCGGGAATGACGCCACCACCACCGATCATGGCGATGATCGCTGCAAGGGTGATGAGCACCGCACCGGTTATGGCTAAGAAATGCCGACGCATGATGCTCACCATATCGCGCTTTATGGCGAATGATGGTCAGGGCTTGCGGCAAAGCAGCGCAATTGGCGCGGGCAGCCCTGCTGCCAATCGCCGCGCCCCGTCAATTGTCTGACAATATGTCCCGGAGGCGCTGGCCGGCCCGGGCCAGTTGCTGGTCATCGAAGCCCGCGAAACTGAGGAGCAGGCCGTGATCGCGGGACGGGTTGGCGTAATGCGACGAGAGGGTGAGCGCCTCGATGCCCGCCGCCTTGAGTCGCTTGGCCACGGCTTCGTCACTGACGCCCGGCGGCAGGCGGAGCAGGAGGGTGAGACCCGAGGGCGCGGCGTCGATGTGGTAGAGCAATCCATCATCGGGGGCGAGTGCGGCCAGCAGGGCCTTGCGCCGGACGGCATAGATGCGGCGCATGCGGCGGATGTGGATGGCAAAGGCGCCGGACTCGATGAAGTCCGCGAGCGCGGGCTGAACCATGAGCGAGGGCGGGGCACCATGGCTCAGGCGGCCCTCGCGGAAGGCCGGGGCCAGAGCCTTTGGCACGGCCAGAAAACCAAGCCGGATGATGGGAGAGAAGACCTTTGAGAAGGTGCCGGAATAGATGACCCGGCCCTGGGTATCGAGGCTCATGAGGGCGGGCAGCGGCCGTCCGACATAGCGGAACTCGCTGTCATAGTCGTCCTCGATGACCATGGCCTGGGCGGCCTTGGCCCAGTCCAGAAGTTCCAGCCGCCGCGACAGGGGCATGGTGACGCCGGTGGGATATTGCCGGGCGGGGGTGACGAAGGCGGCTTTGGCATGACCGGCCAGCTCGCGCCCGCGCGCCACCACCAGGCCTTCGCCATCGGTGGCGACGGGCACGACCGCGGCCCCGCCCTGGGCAAAGACCCGGCGCGCCGTGGCATAGCCCGGATCCTCCAGCCAGATGGCATCGCCGGGCTTCAGGATGGTGCGGCGGATGAGATCGAAGGCATCCAGCCCCCCGGCAGTGATGACCACCTGTTCCGGCACCACGGCAATGCCGCGCCATTCATAGAGATGGCGGGCGATGGCGGCGCGCAGGGGCAGCCAGCCGAAGGGATCGTGATGCTCCAGCACGGCAATGGGCGGGTTGCGCCAGAAGCGGCCCAGGCTGCGGCCCCAGTCGTCATGGGGGAAATGGTCCCAGTCGACGAGGCCGGTGCGGAAGGGCCGCGCCGGTTCGCGCTTCAAGCGCGGCGGCGGCGGCGCGCGGCGGGCAGTCAATTGCGGGGCGGCATTGAGCAACACCTCCGGCAGCACGGCGGCCACGCGCGTGCCCGAGCCGGAGCGGGTTTCGATATAGCCCTCGCCCGCCAGTTGCTCATAGGCCTCCACCGCCGTGGCGCGGGCCACGCCCAGTTCTTCCGCCAGGCTGCGGGTGGAGGGCAGCTTGGCCTGCGGAGCCAGTCGGCCGCTCAGCACCAGCTCGCGGATCTGGCGCGCGATCTGTTGCTGGATGGGCTCGCGGTCATGGCGGTCCACGCCAAGGTCGAGCGTCGAGGGAGCGGAAAGCGGTCTGGCCATTGGCGGGTGAATTGGTCCTTTCGTCCAGACCATAGCGCAGGCAGCTTTCCCCCTGCAAGAACAGGATCATCCCATGACCGCCACGGCCCCCTCGCCCCGCACCCGCCTCAGGCGCATGAACAAGCGCGCCCACTATGAGCTTGCCACCATCCACGCCATTCTCGACGCCCAGCCCCTGTGCACGGTGGCCTATGTGGTGGAGGGCCAGCCCTTCGCCACGCCCACCCTGCAATGGCGCGAGGGCCATCACATCTATTGGCACGGCTCTGCCGCCAGCCGGGCCATGGAAAAGGCCGAGGCCATGCCGGTGTGCGTCAGCGTGTTTGTGCTGGATGGCATGGTGCTGGCCCGGCGGGCCTTCAACCACTCCTGCAACTACCGCTCGGTCATGGCCCTGGGCACGGCCTTCAAGGTGACGGCGCGGGAGGACAAGATCGCCCGGCTCAAGGCCTTCACCGACCAGCTTTATCCGGGCCGCTGGGACAGCTTGAAGCCGATGACGGAGGCTGACCTCAAGGCCACCACCATTCTCGGTCTCGATCTCAATGAGGCCTCCGCCAAGATCAGGAGCGGCCCGCCCGGCGATGACCCCGAGGATGTGGACTGGCCGGTGTGGGGCGGGGTCATTCCCACCCGCATGGCGGTGGGGGCGGCCGAAGCTGATGCCCATACGCCCGTGGGCATGGCGCTGCCGCCGCTCGGTTTCTTCCAGAGCTAGCGCAACGGACGATCAAACCGGAACGATTTGAGCGAGGAAAGTTGCGCCAACATATTGATTTTCGAGCACCTTGTCGGCGTCAGTTGATTCCAACTGACCGCCGGTTGCTCTAATCGGCGAGGTTCACATCGTGCACGTCCACCGACACCACTTCGCCCCGGGCGTTGAAGGTGAGGATTTCCCAGCCCTGACGCTTCACCAGCCGGCCCGATGATCTGCTGGTGGCGGTGAAGCGCCAGTGGCTTTTCACCGTGTGCGACGCGATGACCTCCACCTTGTCCTCGATGTTCACCTGATCGGGGAACTCCTTGCGATAGGCGCGAATGGCCTTGAGGATATTGTCGCGGCCCGGCAGCACCCCCTTGATGCCGGGCGAGTGATATTCGGCGGTCTCGGCGATGATGGCGGTCAGCGCCGCGATATCGCCGGCATTGAAAGCCTCGTGATAGGCGCGGGCGCGGGCCAGGGGATCAATGGCCATGGTCATTCACCCAGCGCCGTCATGATGCGCACCCACGAGCGGATGCCGTGGTGGAAGCTCGCCACATCATATTTCTCATTGGGGCTGTGGATGGCGTCATCGGCGAGGCCGAAGCCCGCGAGGATCGAGTCCATGCCCAACACATCCTTGAAGTAGCGCACAATGGGAATGGAACCGCCGCAGCCCATCATCACCGTGTCGCGGCGGAACTCGGCCTTGAGCGCCGCCGCCGTCTTGGCCACCACGGCGCTGTTGGCCGGAATTTCCGAGGCGGGCGCACCGCCGCCATGGGGCGAGAAGCTGATGGTGCAGTCCTTCGGCATCTGCTTCCTGGCGAAGGCACGGAAGGCCCGGAGAATTTTCTCCGGCTTCTGGCCGGACACCAGGCGGAAGGTAATCTTGCCATGGGCCTGGGACGGAATGACCGTCTTGGTGCCTACCCCGGTGTAGCCGCCCCACATGCCGTTCATTTCGGCGGTGGGCCGCGCCCAGACCTGTTCCAGCACAGACTTGCCGGCCTCGCCCGCCGGAAATTTAAGCCCCACGTCGCCCAGGAATTTCTTCTCGCTGAATTTCAGCTTTTGCCACTGCTTCTTCGTGGCCGCAGGCAGGGGCGCCACGCCCTCATAGAATCCGGGAATGGTGACCTTGCCGGACTTGTCGTGCAGGGCCGCCACCAGTTTCGTCAGCACACGGATGGGATTGATGGCGGCACCGCCATATGACCCGGAATGCAAATCGACCTTCGGGCCGGTGATGGTGAACTCGTCATGGACGAGGCCGCGCAGCCGCGTGGTGATGGCGGGCGTTTTCGCGTCCCACATGTTGGTGTCGCAGACGAAGGCGGCAGCACAGGAGAGTTCCTGCACATGCGCCGCGAGGAAGGGCACCAGCGAGGGCGAACCGCTTTCCTCCTCGCCCTCGATCAGGAATGTGGCCTTGACAGGGAGGGTGCCGGTGGTGGCGATGAGGGCGCGCGCCGCCTCCACGAAGGTCATGAGCTGGCCCTTGTCATCGGCAGCGCCGCGGCCATGAATCTGTTTCACGCCATTCTTGCCGGTCTTGATCCCGGGGGCGAAGGGCGGCGCGTCCCACAGGTCCAGGGGATCGACGGGCTGCACATCATAGTGGCCGTAGAACAGGTAGTGCGGGGTTTTCGCCGTGGCAGTTGCGGGGGTGTAGTGGGCCACCACCATGGGCATGCCGGGCGTGTCATGCGCGGTTGCCTTGAATCCCAGACCGGAAAGCTCACGCACCAGCCACTGGGCGGCCCTTTCACATTCCGGCTTATAGGCCTTGTCGGTGGAGATGGAGGGAATGCGGATGAAATCGAACAATCGGTCGAGGCTTTTTTCCAGGCCTTCATCCACGGCGGCCAGCGCCCTGTCAGTCATGGTCATCACTTGGCTCCTTCGGCCAGCCCGGCGATGAGGCGCGCCCAGGAGCGCGCGCCGCGCTGGAAACAATCGAGATCATATTTTTCGTTGGGGCTGTGAACCGCGTCGTTGGCGCGGCTGAAGCCAACGAGCAGGCTGTCGGCCCCGAGATATCTGGCAAAGGCCCCGACCACGGGAATGGAACCGCCCTCGCCACCGATGACCGGCTTGCGGCCCCATTCATCCTTCAGGGCCTTGCGGGCGGCGGCAACCCAGATGCTGTCGGCGGAAACCGAGACGCCGTGGTTGTCGGCGGTCTGGTTGTGGAATTCGGCGGTGCAATCCTTCGGCAGATGGCGGCGGATGAAGGCGCGGAAGGCCTTGCGGATTTTTGTCGGGTTCTGGCCCGCCACCAGGCGGAAGGTCAGCTTGGCCGAAGCCTTCGATGGCAGCACCGTCTTGGACCCTTCGCCGGTATAGCCGCCGATGATGCCGTTCACCTCGGCGGTGGGGCGCAGCCAGATCTGCTCCAGCGCAGTGAAATTCTTCTCACCCGCTGGCTGCTTCAAGCCGACATCGCCGAGAAATTTGCGGGTGTTGAAGCGCAGCGCCTGAAGCTCCTTGCGGCGCCTTGGCGTGAGCTTCGGCCCCCCATCAGGGAGGGGGGGGGGGGGGGCGGGCCCCTCCCGGGCGGGCGGCGCGGCGGGGCCCCGGGACGGGGCGGGGGGGGGATGGGGGGGGGGCCCGCCATAATAGCCGGAGTGCAGGTCGATGCGCGGGCCGGTCACGATGACCTCGTCGGCAATGCAGCCGCGCAGCGAGGTGGTGATCTGCGGCGTGTCATCGTCCCACAGCCCGGTGTCGCAGACAAAGCAGATGTCGGGCTTCAGGCTACCGGCACGGGCGGCCACGAAGCCTTCAAGGTGCTGGGAGTTTCCCTCCTCGTCGCCCTCGATGAGGACGGTGAGGCGAAAGGGCAGCCTGCCGCCCTCCTCACGCCATGCTTTCACCGCCGTGAGAAAGGTCATGAGCTGACCCTTGTCGTCGGCAGCACCCCGGGCATAGAGGCGCTCCCGGCCATCCCCGCCCTTGACCACGGTCGGTTCAAAGGGCGGATGGGTCCAGAGTTCCACCGGGTCCACCGGCTGCACGTCATAGTGGCCGTAGAACAGAACATGCGGCGCACTGGCGGCCAGCCCCGGCTCCACCAGTTCCGCCAGCACGACGGGATGCCCCGTGGTGTTATGCAGAGCCGCCGAAAAGCCCATGTCCTGCAAATGGGCCTTGACCCATTCTGCCGTGTCCCGGCATGCGCCGTCATGGGCCGCGTCGGTGCTGATGGAGGGGAAGCGCAGGAAGGCTTTCAGCCTTTCCAGGCTGTCGGGCAGGTCGCGGTCAATGCGGTTCAGAACAGCAGCAAGATTGGACATCATTTCACCGTCAGGTCAGACCCCTGATCTAGCCCCTTGGCGCGCCCGCCGAAAGGGTCTGCGGCGCTGGTCCAGAACTTGGCCCGCTCTGGACTTCAACCTGAGCGAGACTCGCTCTATGGTAGCCATACGTCGGCCGGGGGGTTGATCGTGACTCGTTATGTCGTGCAGGGCTGGCCGGGGGCCAGCGATACCTACAAGGTGACGCTCATGCTAGCGCTGGCGGGCCAGCGCTGGTCATTGGTGGCCGCAGCGGATACGGTGGCCGGGCCGGTGCTGCTGGCCGATGGGCAGCCCATCAGCGAGGCTGGCGTCATTCTGGATTTTCTGGCGGAACAGACACGGCGCTTCGGCCCTAAAAGCGAGGATGAGCGCCGTCAGGTCCTGCGCTGGATGCTGTTTGAAGCGCGCTGCCTGGGTGGTTCACGGCACGCGCTGCCCAGGCCAGCCGAAGCCCTGGCACTGGTTGATGGCCATCTCGCCCACCATGACTTCCTGCTCGGGCGGCGCCTGACCATTGCCGACGTGGCCCTGGGCGGTGCCTTGCTGGTGGCGCAAGGCCGGGGCCTGGGCATGAACGGCTTCGTGCAGGTGGAGAACTGGCTCGACCGGATCAGGACGCAGCCCGGCTGGCGCAGCCCGGAGGATCTGGCAAAACCCTGACCCCGAAGCATCCTCCGGGGTCAGGGATGATCAGCGCTGATTGAAATGTCAGCCGCGCATGTCGGGTGCGGTGGCGTCGAGATATTCGTCGAGGTGCTCGAAGTTCTCGAAGCGCATCCAGCCTTCGTCGGTTTCGGCTTCGACCGTGCCATCGGAGAGCACGCGCGCCGGGCGGCCACGGACAATCTTCTCTTCCACCACGTAGAGTTCGCCGTCGGCGGGAGCCTCAGCTTCAGCCGCGACCTCCGGCTCTGCGACAGGCACCTCTTCCTCCACCGCCCTCTCTTCAACCTCGGTCACGGCCTCGGCAATGCTGTCAGACCCGGCACCCAGAGCGGCGTTGATGTCGGACTTGGCCTTTTCCAGGGCCGCAATGGTGTCGGAAACATGGTCGTGGGCGGTGCTGGCGGCCGCTTCCGCCCCGGCAACGGCTGTGGCGGCCACCGCGGTGGCCGCGGCCCCGGCGCCCGACAGGGTGGAGCCGGCGGCGTCGCCCAGGTGGCGCCGGAAGCCCGTGAAGCGCTCACGCCGGAAAGCTGCCATGCGATCTTCCGGCGCGGCCGGAATGGCCGCGGGCTGGACTTCAACCCGGGCAGGCGCTGGAGGCTCCACCACCGGCGCAGCTGTCACCACGGGAGCAGGCTCCGTCACCAGAATTTCCTCGGTGCTGCCGGCGCTGTGCTGGGGAAGGTGGACCGGCTGGCCGCTCTGGGCCGCTTCGATGGCCCGGATGACCCCGCCGAGCCCCATGGCGACCATGCCGCCCGCCAGCAGGGTGAAGGCTGCCTCGGGCGTCAGCCCCATGACCTGCATCTGGCCAGGGGCGGCAAAGTTGACCAGCGCCAGAACGAGACCCAGAAGGGCCATCAGCCCTCCGCCCACGCGCATCAAATTCATCATCCTTCCCCCTCCGGGGCGACTCACGGCCCCGTCTGTTCACCTGTGCATCGGGGTTCAGGGTTAAGATTTCACTTCCCCAGCCCCATCGCGGCCCCTCGGCTGCGACCTCAGTCCTCAAACACCACGCGGGTCGCGGGCCGGGCGCCGGCAGCACCTTCCAGCGCGTCCCAGACCTTGCGGGCCATGGCGCGGTAGATGGCAGTATGGGCCGAATCGGGGAGAAATTCCACCACCGGTTCGCCATTGTCGGAGCGGCGGCGGACGTCGGGGTCGAGCGGCACTTCGCCGAGGAAGGGCACCCCGATGCGCTCGGCTTCAGCGCGGGCACCGCCATGACTGAAAATCTCGTGGCGGGCGCCGCAGGTGCTGCACACGAAGTAGCTCATGTTTTCTGTGATGCCGATGATTGGCACATTGACCCGCTTGAACATGGCGATGCCCTTGCGCGCGTCGATCAGCGCCAGATCCTGCGGGGTCGACACGATGACGGCACCGGAGAGCGGCGTCTGCTGGGCCAGCGTCAGTTGCGCATCGCCCGTGCCCGGCGGCATGTCGATGATCATGACATCGGTTTCCGACCACTCGACCTCGCGCAGCAACTGGGTGAGGGCCGCCATGACCATGGGGCCGCGCCAGATCATGGGCGTGTCTTCATCGACGAGGAAGCCCACGGAACTCACTTCGACTCCGAAGCGTTTCAGGGGCTTGAGGCGCTTGCCCGGCACGGAGGAGGCCTCGGGACGGTCCTTGATGCCGAAGAGGCGCGGCATGGAAGGGCCGTAAACGTCGGCGTCGAGCACCGCGACCTTGAGGCCGAGACTTTTCAGCGCCAGGGCCAGATTGATGCTGGTGGTGGACTTGCCCACGCCACCCTTGCCCGAGGCCACGGCGACGAGATGCCTGATGCCGGGCACGGCATTGCCGAGGGTCTGGCTGGCGGTGGCCTGCCCCTGGTCGCGGCCGGGGCCTCCGGCGCGTTCGGAGGTCAGCGCCACCATGGCCTTTTGCACGCCGGGAATGGCCTTCACCGCCTGCTCCACCACGCCGCGCAACTGTTCCATGGACTTCAGGTGGGCGGGATCGGCGGCGAGCGCCAGCATGACCGACCCATCCTTGATGGTGACCGGCGACACGAGGCCGGCGGAGACAATATTGCCGCGGCCGTCGGGGGCGGCGATGCGCTTCAGTTCGGCAAGGATGCGGTCTTCGGTGAGTGCGGTCATGGGGGGCCTCTGTGAGGAAATCAGGCAGGGGATTAACCACCTTTAAGGCGGCCCCGCAAGGCGCAAGACGAACCCCGGCACCGATCAAATTTTAGCCAATGGGACAAGCCCGGCTTAGCGTTTTGCTGATAGTCGTGACGGCGGACCGGGCCGCATGGACGGCCGTTGGAATGAGGGCTATGGGCCAATCGGTATCCGCTTCGGGCTTCCTTGACCGGGTGACACGACCCGAGGCCCCGCCTGCGCGCGAGGCCGAGACCGTCCAGGTGGAAGACCTGCTGGCCGGGGCCGATCCCAGCCTCTATGACCGGGTGCCCTGGGAAAGGGACATGCTGGCGCTGGTCCTGCGCAATCAGCTCAAGGTGGCGCTGGCCCTGCCGGTGCTGACGCTCATGGTGGCGCTTGGCCTGTCAACCTGGCTGCCGTGGCAACAGGTGGTTGCCTGGGCGGTGGCCGCTCTCGGCTTCCAGGCCATCCAGCTTTACCTCGCCCGCCAGTTCTTCAAGCGGCCGCGCAACCGTTCGGAACAGTCCGACTGGATCGGCATGATTTCCGCCACTGAACTTCTGCTCGCCATGAGCTGGGTGGCGCCCCTGTTCCTGTTCTGGGATCAAGCCGCCATTCTCCAGCAATTGTTCCTCATTGCCTGTGTGCTCGCGGTGGCGGTGGTGCGCCTGCTGGTGATGGGGTCTTTCCTGCCGGTCATGCTGGCAGGCACCAGCACCATGACCATGGGCATCGTGCTGCGCTGCCTCATTCAGGGTGAGCCGCTCTACCTGTCGCTGGCCAGCGTGGTTCTGGCGCTGGAACTGTTCTTCATCTTCGTGGCGCGGCAAATTCACCAGACCACCCGCGACATGGTGGTGTTCAAGGCGCAGAAGGACATTCTCATCGCCGAATTGCAGCGCCAGCGCGACACGGCCAATGTGGAACGGGACCGGGCCGAGGACGCCAACCGGGCCAAGTCATCCTTCCTCGCCAACATGAGCCACGAATTGCGCACGCCGCTCAACGCCATCATGGGCTTTTCGGAAATTCTCGAACGCGAACTCTTCGGCCCCATCCAGAACCAGACCTATCGCGGCTATGCCGGCGACATCCACCATTCCGGCAGTCATCTGCTGGCGCTGATCAATGACATTCTCGACCTGTCCCGCATCGAGGCCGGGCGGCGCGAACTGTCCACCGAGCCCGTGAGCCTGGGCGAGGTGCTGAAGGATGCCAATTACCTGCTCAATCTCAAGGCGCGCGAACGCAAGCATACCGTGCGGGTCGATGTCGATCCCAACCTGCCGCGCCTGTCGGGCGATCATCGCGCCCTCTATCAGGTGGCGATCAACCTCATCAACAACGCCATCAAGTTCACCCAGCCCCATGGCCTGATCCAGATCAAGGCGGGCCAGACCGGTGATGGCCGGGTGTTTCTGAGCGTCAAGGACAATGGCCCCGGCATACCGGCCCATGAGATCGAGCAGGCGCTGGGCGCCTTCGCCCGCGGCAGCATGGCGGCGCGCAAGGCCATCGACGGGGCCGGGCTGGGCCTGTCCATCGTGCGCGGCCTGATGCAGCTGCATGATGGTGACGTGGTGATCAACAGCCAGCAGGGCGTGGGCACCGAGGTGATCTGCACCTTCCCGGTGAGCCGCGTTCTCAACGGGCCGCGCCGCCAGGTGACAGGCGAGAGCGGCGGTCCTTCGGAAAGCCAGCGCCGGCTCATCGCGCTCACCGGCAACGGCTGAATTCAACCGTTCACTGCGAGCTTGAGCAACGCCAGGGCAAGGACAGCACCCTGCCCTGGGCCATCGCCCGTGTCGATGGCGATGAGCGGTGTCAGGCCGAGGTGCCGGGCAAGCCGTTCTTGCGATGCCCCGTGGACGCGGGCGAGACGCACATGAGCGATGGCCGAAGGCTCGAGGGCCTGTAGCACGGCGGCAGCGGCCAGGGCGGCCATGCCTTCGATGACCACCGGCACCTGATGCAGGCGCGCCGCCAGAATGGCGCCGGCCAGCGCCGCCATCTCACGTCCGCCGAAATGGCGCAATGCCTCCAGCGGGTCCAGCCCGCCCTCCGGCAGGGGGTGCAAGGCCGCACGCTGGCGCTCTCCCTGGTCACCTTCGGCCGGGTCGAGCCACTGATCCACGTTTCCGCCCAGGAGCGCCCGGCACAGGGCCGCGGCGGCGAGGTCGCCGCCGATGGCAAAGCCGGCAAGACCGAGCAGGTCGGCACCGCCGGCCACCGCCTCCATGCCATAGGCCATGGTGGCGGCGCAGTCGGCCTCCGCCAGACTGGGGCCCGTCAACAGATCGCCGGCGGGGTGGGCCAGCGCCAGTTCAAACACCTTGAGGCCAAGCCCCTGGGCCGCGCAGGTGCGCGCCGCCGGATCGCTACCCTCCTGCAGGGCGTGAAGCCGCGCCTCATCCTCCCCCGCCGCATGACCGGCCAGGGCGCGCAGGGCCGGATGGTGACTGGCGATGAACAGGGCGACAACCGGGCGGGTGAGCCTGGGAGGGCTGGCCGCCGGTGCGGCCGCCAGCCACGCGGGGCTGTTGCCCGCCACTGTCGGCAAGGGCGGCAGGTCGCGCAGCAGCGCACGGATGTCGTCGAAGGGCAGACCGGTCAGGGCAGAAGGCGGCATGGCAATCCGGGTCAGGTTGGCGGCTTTGTGAACGCCATGCCTCATATGCCCAGTCGCCGGGCCTTTCAACACCCCGGCAAGGCGGCTAAAAGAGTCCGGGGATGACCATGTTTGGCAATGACGACAGGACGGGGGACGACGGCCAATCGGGCTTCCGGCCGGTGGCCGAGTTGCTGCTCGCGCTGCGCTTCCACACCCGTTTGCCCATTCCCTTCCTGCGCACTCTCGATCCGCCGCCGCTGGCCCAGGCCATGCGGTTTTTTCCCGTGGCCGGAGCGGTGGTGGGGGCGCTCATCGGCGCCATGCTGATTGCGGCGGCGCTGCTCAATCTGCCCCCGGCGCTGGCGGCCATCGTGGCCGTCGCGGGCGGCATGTTCCTCACCGGAGCCCGGCACGAGGACGGGCTGGCCGACATGGCCGATGGTTTTGGCGGCGGCGAGACGCGCGAACAACGCCTGGACATCATGGCCGACAGCCGGTTGGGCACCTATGGCACATCGGCCCTGGCCCTGAGCCTCATGGCGCGGGTGGTGATTCTGGAAAACCTGCTGGCGCTGCGCCCCCTCGCCGTCATCGTGCTGCTGGCCGGGGCGGCCGCCTTTTCGCGAGCCTTGATGGTGGACCTGCTGTGGGCCACGCGTCCGGCGCGCCTGGAAAGCACCATGCTGGACCACGGCAGGCCGGGGCGGGCCGTGACGCTGTTCGCCCTGTTCACCGGCGGTGCCATGGTGACGGCGGCCGGTGCCATCATGATCGCACCGGAAGCCGGGATGCTGGCGCTGGTCGCGGCGCTGGCCACCACGGCGGGCTTGCGCGCGCTCTCCATGCGGCTGATCGGCGGCCAGAACGACAATGTGGCGGGGGCGGCCCAGGTGCTCAGCGAAGTCGCCATGCTCACCGCCTTCGTGGCAAGCATTGGTTAACCCTGCCGATAAATCACAAGGTTTCGTCAACCTTCTCTCACCCGGCCCGCGCCTAGAATGGCGGCATCGTCTGTTGCGTTCCTCGGAGATGCCATGCGCCGGTCCGGTCCCCTGCCTTCGGTTGGTCTTGCCTTCCTGCTCACCATGAGCGCGGGCCTGCCGGGCCTCACGCCTCTGGTGGCGGCGCCCGCCTATCAGCTCATGGCCATGACCGAACTCAAGTCCGGCAGCAACGGGCATTTCGTGGTCATGGCGGAAATCAACGGCCGCGATGTGCGCGTGATGGTGGACACGGGTGCCACCGCCGTGGCGCTGAGCCATGAGGACGCCAGCGCCATCGGCCTCAAGCCCGACGACCTCACCTATGACGTGCCGGTGTCGACCGCCAATGGCATCGCCAAGGCGGCGCGCGTCACCCTCACCAAGGTCAATATCGATCAGGTGAAGGTCTATGACGTGCAGGCGCTGGTCATGCCCGAGGGCGCCCTCACCGGTTCACTGCTCGGCATGAGCTATCTCGGCCGCTTGCAGAGCTTCAAGGTGCAGGACGGCGTGCTGGTTCTCAAGAACTAGCAGCCTGACTGTTGATGGACTTAACACAAGTCAGATCAGTTGCTCTCCCGCGATACTTTTGAGCGGTGGCTTTGAGCCATCAAAGCCAAAAACGCTCTAGAACTGAAAGGCGAACTGGGCACCGCCCATGTAGGTGTCGCTGTCGTCCATGATGAGACCGGAGACTTCGCCCATGAGCGCGAGCTGCGCCCGCCCGGCGAAGCTGAAGTTCAGTCCGGCCTGAAGCCGGAGATCGGTATCCGCATCGCTGCGCAGTGTTCCGCTCCCCTCCTCCCTGGTCTTGTCGAGGAAGTTCCAGTCCAGTTGCGCGCCGGCCCAGGGCTCCACCGTAACCTTGTCCGAGATGGCCACGGTATTGCCGATCTGGAGGGCGGGCGAGAGAGCGGCGGTATAAAAGGTCTGGTCCGGCCAGCCGCCGGTCGTTTCCTCCTGCTTTTCGCGCGACCAGGCGAAGTTCAGCGATGGCGTGAAGCGCCAGGTGCCGGAATAGAAATTGCCGGTCAGCGCCGCCGCCGTCTGCACCCGCGTGTTGTCATAGTCGTTGCCGCCGAACTGGCTGTCGAGGTCCATCCACGCGGCATTGCCGGAAAGCATCCAGGTCTGGTTGATCGACCAGGCACCATAGACGCCACCGCCCCAGCCGTCGGTTTCCACCCGTGACCAGGGGAAACCCGGCGCTTCCTGACGGGAGGTTTCGCGCAGGGCCATGATGCCGAGAATGACCGAATCCGAAACCTTGTAATCCGCGCCCAGGGTGAAATTGGCCAGCGGTCCTTCAAGATCGGAGAGATCGGCATCGCCGTCCACCCAACTGTAGCGGCCATCAAGCCAGACATTCCAGCGGGGCGCGGACGCAACGGCAGAGGGCAGGTCCGCCGTGGGCACGATGGTGATGGCGGAGGGGGCGAGGCGCGCCAGGGCCTCGGCCGGGTCGAGCGTCAGTCCGGCGGGCGCAATCTGGTCGGGCGCAAAGCGGCGGCGCAGGGCCAGCGCCACGGCATCGTTCACGGCGTGCATGGACTGGCCGATGCGCGCCGAGGCGGCGCAGGCCGTGATGTGGTTGCTGTCGGCGTCGAAGGAGACCTCTGCGAGATAGGAACAGCCGTAGTCGGGGTTGTTCACCTGGGCCTGGGCCGGAAGGGTCCAGGCCAGAAGACAGCCAGCAGCAAGCACAAGGTTACGCGGCGTCATGGCCCCCTCCTCGTCAATCGCGGTTGTTCCGCATCACGTCAGCAGTGCCCCCGGCACGTTGTAACAGGAGGCGGCGGGCATTTCCACCCCGCTATGCGTCAGGTGCACGTCTGGAGGAGGCTGCCGCCACGGCGGCCAGGGCCTGATGGATCACGTCCACCCCCGCTCCGGCGCGGCAGGTCTCGGTGGAGAGGACCTGCCGCCACAGGCGGCCGCCGCGCTGGCCATGGAACAGGCCCAGCATGTGGCGGGTGATGCGGGAGAGCCAGACGCCCTGCCCCAGTTGGTCCTCGACGTAGGGCAGGAAGGCTTGGACTGCCGCCACCCGATCAGCCACCGGGTTTGCCGCACCGAAGACGCGGCGGTCAACATCGGCCAGCAGCCAGGGGTCATGATAGGCGGCGCGGCCCAGCATGACGCCATCGAGACCAGCCCCTTCGGCTTCCGCCTGATCGAGCGAGGCGAGGCCGCCGTTGAGGATGATGGCAAGCTGCGGCATGGCCTGTTTCAGGCGGTGCACGCGGGCATAGTTCAGCGGCGGCACCTCGCGGTTTTCCTTGGGGCTGAGGCCCTGAAGCCAGGCTTTTCTCGCGTGGACAATGAAGGTGTCGCAACCCGCGCCGGCCACGGCGGCCACGAAGCGGGAGAGGTCTTCGTCCTCGTCCTGATCGTCGATGCCGATGCGGCATTTTACCGTCACGGGAATTTTCACGGCGGCGCGCATGGCGGCAAAGCATTCCGCCACCATGTCCGGCTCGGCCATGAGGCAGGCGCCGAAGCGGCCGTCCTGCACCCGGTCCGAGGGGCAGCCGACATTGAGATTGATCTCGCCATAGCCCCAGTCCTCACCCACCCTGGCGGCTTCGGCCAGAAGGGCGGGATCGCTGCCGCCCAGTTGCAGGGCGACTGGCTGTTCAGCGGGCGAAAAGCCGAGAAGGCGCTGGCGGTCGCCATGGCGGATGGCGGCGGCGGTCACCATCTCGGTATAGAGCAGCGCGTGCCTGGTCAGCACCCGATGGAACATCCGGCAATGCCGGTCGGTCCAGTCCATCATGGGGGCCACGGAAAAACTTTTTCCTTTATTTTTCAATCAAATACCTGTATCAATCAATGGAACAAACACGAAACGTGTGCGCTGTTTTTCGTCGGATTTGCACACGTTTCTACCCATTTCTTCGCTTCCCTGCACACAAATCGCACACGGTGCGGGGGATTTCGCATCGGAGTGCACACGGATGGCAGTGATAACAAAACTCCCGTCAGGCAATTGGCGGGTCCAGGTTCGCCGGAAGGGTTCTTACGCCAGTAACACCTTCAGGCGAAGGGCCGATGCCGACGTATGGGCGCTGGAGGCGGAGCGCAATATTGACCTGGGCATCGCCCCCAAAGCCGTCTCCCCCGCCAAGATTCGGACGGTGGGTGATATCATCGATCTGCACATCAATGACATGCTTGAGGTGGGCAAGCCCATTCGAAGGTCAAAGGCAGCTGTCTTGGCCGCCCTCAAAACTTCCCTTGGGACCACCCGGCTACGAGACCTGAACCGCATAGCGCTTATCGACTATGGCAAGGCACGCGCAAAGGCGGGCGCGGGACCCGCTACGCTCGCCATCGACTTCTCGTTCCTTGGAACTCTCCTCACCCATGCGGCTGCGGTCCACGGCATCGAAGCGACACCCGAAGATGTCAGGCTTGCCCGCAAGGCACTAACGCGTCTTGGGCTCATTGGCAGATCGAATGAACGCGACCGCCGGCCTACCCAGGAGGAATTGGATGTGCTGGTGGAGTATTTTATCAATAAGCCGCGCCAGCTTATCCCATTGGACCGCATCATCCGCTTCGCTGTGGCGACAGCGATGCGCTTGGAGGAGATCTGCAAGATCACGTGGGACGATGTCGATTTTCGGAATCGCCTGGTGACTGTCAGAAACCGCAAAGACCCCCGCAAGAAGGACGGCAACGACCAACGTGTGCCCCTTCTCGGTCTCACAGGATATGATGCCTGGCAGATCATCCTTGAGCAACAGATTGTCACTCATGGAAGGGGAAGGGTTTTTCCCCATTCCCATAGGTCTGTTGGAACTGCCTTCCATCGTGCTTGCGCGGAACTGAAAATTGTTGACCTGCATTTTCACGATCTGCGGCATGAAGGAACGAGCCGACTATTCGAGGCGGGTCTGACAATTGAGAAGGTCGCACTTGTCACCGGCCACAAGGACTGGAAGATGTTACGCCGCTATACCAACCTCCGTCCGGAGTCCTTGCATCGTGTGGCGCCAACTACCGCTGTGGTCCTGGCGAGCCCCTCTGCGGTGAGCCAACTGGGGGCAAGTCCACCACAGACCGGAAATACTCCAGCCGGGTGATGCGAAGATGGTAGCAGCTCACATCACCACATCCGCTGCACGGTAACTAAACCTGGGATCAAGGGCAGGTGGTCTGTTTCCCCAAACGCGGGGATGAACTATCAATTCAACCTCCCGACCTATGGCAAAAGTGGTAAAATGACACCAGTTGGCCAAAAATTCCGGAGTCCCTAAGAGCTGTCGGATGAAATTTCAGTGGCAAAACCACAACAAAACGCACATTCCTTTCAGCCTCTCAGGACTATTTCGTAGAGGAAAAGCCGATGGCGCACCGTGAATGACAAAGGTGAGAACTGGTGTGTTCTGTTTGCCCGCAAAGAATTCAATTGAAGAAGGCGGACCGGAGCCCGCCTTCAATTTGATGGAGTTGTCTCCTTGTTAACGGAGAGACCGCACCGTTTTCAATGCTAACGAGGACAGTATAGCTGCCCATTCCAAGTTGACAACCTATTTTGTGTGATTAAGTTTTCCCTCAAATAGGGGTTGCATGGCATGGATGTCATTCGATTTTCATTTGATATGGGGACAAATTCACTGGGGTGGGCCGTTCTGAAGGGCACCCGGACTGACAAAAGCGCGAATGCTCGTCAAGGTGAAGCGACTAACATTGTAAAAACGTTGGCCGTCGGAGCACGCGTCTATTCCGACGGGCGAAACCCCAAAGACGGAACTTCTTTAGCAATGATGCGGCGCGAGCCTCGCGCCGCCCGCAAACGCCGTGACCGCTTCCTGCAACGTCAACGCAAGCTCATCAAACTCTTGATCTCATACGGTCTGATGCCCAAGGCTGAAGGTGAACGCAAACGTCTTGAATTGCTTGAACCGTATTCCCTACGTGTCAAAGCACTGGACAACGCCATTGAACCTTTCCACTTGGGCCGCATCATCTTTCACCTAAACCAGCGACGCGGTTTTCAATCCAATCGCAAGACCGACAAGTCCGACAAGGACGACGGTGTTCTGAAGCAGGCGCAGAAACGGCTTTGCGAGGCCCTCGAACGGGATGGTTCGCGCACCTTAGGAGAGTTTCAATATCGGCGACTTCAGACTGGTGACAACGCACGGTTCCGCATTACCGGAACTGGCCTCAAGGCGGAGCATGAGTTCTTTCCAACCCGCCAGCTTGTGAAGGATGAATTCGCTGCTCTTTGGGCAGCCCAGAAAATGCACCACCCCTCATTGCTTACCGATGAAGCCAAAACTGCCATTAGCAACGCCATTTTTTTCCAGCGTCCTTTGAAAGCTGTGAAGGCTGGACGGTGCACCTTTAATCCCTCGGAGGAGCGTCTGCCTGCTGCCCTGCCAAGCGTGGAAGCCCGCCGTATCTATCAGGAGGTGAACGAACTTCGATATGGTGAGGGTTACCGGATCACTACACCGCTAGAGCAAGCCGAGCGCAACGCTCTCGTTTCGGCCTTGCTCATGGGTAACAAGCTGACTTGGGTACAGATCAAGAAGCAGCTGAAACTGCCGGCAGGCACGCGATTCAGCCTCGAAGACGTGCGCGACGAGTTAAAAGGCTGCGCCACTGCGGCAATCCTGCGGGGCAAGAAGGGCAGAGAACTGTTTGGCAAGGGATGGCATGCTTACCCCCTTAAGCGCCAAGACGACATCGTGCGGCATTTGCTCGACGTGGAAGACCCCGGCGAAATCATCTCATGGTTGCAAATGGAATGTGGTGTTTCAGCGGAAGTGGCTGCTCATATCGCCAGCGTTAACTTGCCGGACGGTCACGGCAGGCTGGGAAAAACCGCCAATGCCGCAATCCTTGAACAATTGATAGCGCACCACGAATTTACGTATGCCCAAGCGGCGGAGGCCGCGGGCTATCACCATTCGGATTTCTCACCCCAACAGAAGCTTTCTAGCCTGCCCTACTATGCCCGCGTGCTTGAGCGCCATGTATCCTTCGGCACCGGCAACCCTGCTGATGGAGATGAGAAGTGCTTTGGCAAATTCGCCAACCCGACCGTCCATGTCGGCCTCAACCAGCTGCGCAAGCTCACAAACAAGCTGATTGCCAAATATGGTAGGCCCGATGAAGTGGTAATTGAACTTGCACGCGACCTGAAACAATCAAAAAAGCAAAAGGATGAAGAGCAGAAGACCAATTTGAAAAACCGGTCCATAAATGACGGATTTAGAAAGTTGCTTGCAGAAAATAATGTCCCGGAAACTCCTGTTAACATGATGCGAATGCGACTGTGGCATGAACAGCGCGATGCGTTGAATACTTTCTGCCCTTATTGTGGCGAACAGATCTCCATTTCCAACCTGCTCTCCGACACCAATGAGATCGAGGTGGATCACATCTTGCCATTTTCTCGCACGCTAGATGATAGCGCCGCCAACAAGATTGTCTGCCACCGCACATGTAATCAGGGAAAAAGGGACAGAACTCCTTTTGAGCATTTCGGTTCGAGGCCAATCTGGGGTGCTATAGAAGCCAATGCCGCGAAACTGCCCCGCAACAAAAGCTGGCGTTTCGCTCCTGACGCGATGGACAAATTCAAGACCGAGAGCCGCGACTTCCTCGATCGGCAGCTAAACGAGACCCGTCATCTTTCCCGCGTCGCCAAGGCCTATCTTGAAACTGTCAGCCCGCAGGTGTGGGTTGTCACTGGAAGCCTCACCGCTATGTTGCGCGGCAAATGGGGGCTTAACTCAATTCTTGATGGTGGCAACCGCAAAAACCGAGACGATCACCGCCACCATGCCATTGACGCCTTCACCATCGGTTGCATCTCGCGCAGCCTGCTGGCGGCAGTCGCAAGGAGTTCGGCTTCGGCCGAAGGCCTCGATTCTGACCGCGTACTGGCTGACCTGCCTGAACCGTTTGATAACTATCGAGATCCTTTGCGCGAATTGCTGCGCACAATGGTGGTGTCTCACAAGCCCGACCATTCCAAGGACGGTGAACTGCACGAGGAGACAGCTTATGGCATTGTGAGCAGCAAGAAAGAGCGCGCAATAGGCAATCTCGTTTATCGCAAGACGCTTGGAGGGCTCACCGACAAGGAAATAGAGAGGGTGCGCGATCCGCAACTCCGCAGGGAATTGCAAAGTGTCCGAGATGGCTTGGCCGACGCTGGCAAGAAACCTGATGCCAAGGCCCTCAGCGCCGCTCTCATCGCCTGGGCCACCACACAAGCCGAAGCGGAAGAAGTGCGCACTGGTCGGCCGCGTAACCCTGTCCGTCATGTCCGTCTGCTCAAGCCAGAAGCTTCCTGCGTAGAAATTATAAACCGAGAAACTGACAAACCCTACAAAGCGCTGGTACCGGGTCAGAACTGGTGCATGGACATCGTCTCGGTGCGTGACGGTAACGGGTCTTTTGAGTGGAAGGGCTTCGCCGCCACCTATTTCGAAGTGAACCGCAAGGGTTGGCGCCCGCAATGGGAACGCGACAAGATCGGCGGTAAGCTGGTCATGCGCTTGCACAAGGGCGATCTGGTGGAAATCGATGACAGGGACGGTGTACGCAGGGTGAAAAGAGTTGTGCGGCTGGCTCCGTCCAACAACCTTGTCTACTTGGCTGGCCACAACGAAGGCGGCGACCTGCAGAAGCGGCACGATGATGCAGATGACCCATTCAGATGGGACTTTGCCAACATTGGTGGCATGGCAGCCCGGAATGCCCGCAAGGTCAAGATCAACGAAATCGGCATTTGAGTCCGTACACAGATCAATTGGCATGATTTCTGCTTAACCGGCTTGACTTTGAACTTCTGCTCCATTTCTGGACGGGAAACATGTCAATGCTGCGCCGGATTGTGGAAATCACCGGGGAAGGAAAGCGCCTGTCGTTAGATCGGGGCTTCCTCACGATCTCCAATGCCGAAGGCCATTTGGGTTCAGTCCCACTTGATGACATTGAAGCCGTCATCGCGGCATCGCCTTCCGTCAGCTACTCGGGACAGTTGATTGATGCGTTGGCAAACCGTGGAGCGCCACTGGTGATTTGCGGCAACTATTACAGGCCAAGCGTCTGGATGCTGCCGGTCAATGGCCACCACGCCCAAGGAGAGCGTATGGAGGCACAGGCCGCTTGTTCCCAAGCACTACGCAAGCGCCTTTGGTCGGACCTGGTTACTGCCAAGCTCGAGGCCCAAGCCCAGGCGCTAGCCCATGCAGGTCGCACCTTTTCGCCATTGCGTTTCATGCAGCGCGAGATACGCGCGGGAGACCCTGGCAATGTCGAAGCCCGTGCCGCCCAGTTCTATTTCCCCGAACTCTTTGGAGCTGATTTCCGCCGCAACCGCGTGCTTGAGGGGGCTAATTCTCTTCTGAATTATGGCTACACTGTTCTGCGTGCCGCCACGGCGCGCGCCATTGTGGCAGCAGGGCTGCACCCCTCGTTTGGCATTCTTCACAAGAGCCGAGGTGATGCCTTTCGCCTTGCCGATGATCTGATGGAACCCTTCCGCCCCACGGTTGATCTCGAAGTCCTTGACTTGCTGGCCGTCGGGAAGCAGTCGCTAGAAACGGACGTAAAGCGTCGGCTGGCGGGCTTGTTGCAGCTTGATTTTCAGACGCCGGAAGGACGTACACCGCTTTCCAGTTGTCTGACACGCCTTTCATCATCATTGGCCCAAATCTACACGGGCGAACGCAATGCGCTGCAATTGCCATCGCCTCTCGTCCGTTTGCCGGACGACTTGGGTCAAGCCTCAGAATGAGCAGTCTTTCCGGTTATCGCATCATGTGGGTGATGGTTGTTTTTGATCTTCCGGTGTTGACCAAGTTGGAACGTAAGAGGGCAAGCAGGTTCCGCATGGACTTACTTGATGAGGGCTTCAGTATGATGCAGCTTTCGGTCTATCTGCGCTTCACGGCTGGGAAAGAGCAAGCCTTGGCCCTCACCGAGCGCGTTGGACGCAAAGTTCCGAGGGATGGAAAAGTTGATGTCCTGTTCTTCACGGATAAGCAGTATGAGAACATCTATTCGTTTCGCGGCAAGCGGAACGAACCAAAACCTGTCAAGCCAGACCAGTTGGCGCTGTTTTGATTCGCCCCCCACTTCGGCAGCAGATGTGGACAAGTTGTGGATAACACCGGTTCCGACAAGCTCAAATGAGCAAAAAAGCCCCTGTTTTCAGGGGCTTTTTCAAAGGTTAGGTTAGCATTGAGAACGGTGCGGTCCAACCGCAACTCCCGTACGCGGCGGTGGCGCGCTGCCGGTAGGTTAGCATTGAGAACGGTGCGGTCCAACCGCAACTTATGGATCGTGCGATTTGCTCCAAAACAAAGGTTAGCATTGAGAACGGTGCGGTCCAACCGCAACAGGCATGGCCCGCAAGGAGCGCCCCTCTTCAGGTTAGCATTGAGAACGGTGCGGTCCAACCGCAACAATTCGCGCGCCCGCAAATCACGCCTGATAAGGTTAGCATTGAGAACGGTGCGGTCCAACCGCAACTAGGATCGGACAATGTGTTGGTCATGGCTCAGGTTAGCATTGAGAACGGTGCGGTCCAACCGCAACTCCTGGCTGTTCCAGGTCGGGTTTTTCTGGGAGGTTAGCATTGAGAACGGTGCGGTCCAACCGCAACAGAGATTGAGACGGGGGACATTCTGATGCGAGGTTAGCATTGAGAACGGTGCGGTCCAACCGCAACGTATGTGGCACCATATTACAATCAGGCCAAAGGTTAGCATTGAGAACGGTGCGGTCCAACCGCAACTTCACGCGGCGTTTCGTTGTGGTTTCGACCGAGGTTAGCATTGAGAACGGTGCGGTCCAACCGCAACTCGCGTATCCGTCGCCATATCAATGCCGATAGGTTAGCATTGAGAACGGTGCGGTCCAACCGCAACCACAGGTCAATTCTTCTGGCTACTTTGCCTTAGGTTAGCATTGAGAACGGTGCGGTCCAACCGCAACCATTTATGCCGCTCGCTCCTGTCGCTCCTGAGGTTAGCATTGAGAACGGTGCGGTCCAACCGCAACCAACAGCGTTGTCTCCACCGTGCTGCGAAAAGGTTAGCATTGAGAACGGTGCGGTCCAACCGCAACCACAGGTCAATTCTTCTGGCTACTTTGCCTTAGGTTAGCATTGAGAACGGTGCGGTCCAACCGCAACCATTTATGCCGCTCGCTCCTGTCGCTCCTGAGGTTAGCATTGAGAACGGTGCGGTCCAACCGCAACAGGTCGCCGAGGCTATGGCCGGATGGGAATAGGTTAGCATTGAGAACGGTGCGGTCCAACCGCAACCGCTCTACCGCGCGCGTCCGCGCGTGATGAAGGTTAGCATTGAGAACGGTGCGGTCCAACCGCAACTCTCCCACCGGTGCAGGTCGTGCACGATGAAGGTTAGCATTGAGAACGGTGCGGTCCAACCGCAACACAGTGATGATGCTGACCTTGCCCCAGTTTATTATCCAGCTTTGAGTTCGCCCTGTTCATTGTTTATGCCCTGCTGGGCGGGGGTTGCAATTGTCATGGGCGCGAAGCCCAACGGTTACGCAGTGCGAGATGAACTCATTGCCCTGGTCCACACGAATGGTCTTGGGATAACCGACCTCCCAGCAGACCTTTTCGAGAGCCATCCCCACATCCGCTGCATGGTAGCTGAACCTGGAATCAAGGGCAGATGGTCTGTTCCCCGCACACGCGGGGATGAACCGTTGTGATGTTTCTGGTTTCTGGATTGCAGGCACTGTTCCCCGCACACGCGGGGATGAACCGGACCTTGGCCGATCGCTACCGGCATGCGGCACCTGTTCCCCGCACTCGCGGGGATGAACCATCAATCCAACCTCCCGACCTATGGCAAAAGTGATGAAACGCCACAAGTTGCCCCAAACCCACCCAGGCCAGGTCAAACCAGATCACCACCACAGCGCTGGTGCCGGGCGGCAAACGGCTTGTCCCACCAGCCTGCCCCCATCTTGACCGATCTTTGGATTGGGAGTTCCTGATATCCTATTCCACAATGCGCAACAGGTGCGCGGCCCGTGTCGCTATAACTGCGCGAACGGTAGCGAGGATTTCGTGCCTGATCCCGTCACCGTCAAGTTCCGAGAGAAGGTTGTCGGCTTCCAAACCGATGCGCCCCGCCAGATCCCTCATATCCCCGACCAACAGGCGCTGCGCAGCGCGCGCATTGTGCACAAGCGCCAACCAGTGTCCCAACTGGATCGTGTCCGGAACAGACCGGCCACCAATGGCCATGGCCTGCTTCTTCGCTAGCTGCGGATAGGCGGCGGTGCACACAACGTCATAGAGCGGCGCGAGGTCGGGGGCTTTTTCTCTGTACAATAATGCGTAGTTCTTGGCATGGGCGTCGGCATTGCCCACCAAATATTGGAATATTTGCGCGCGGATGAAATTCAGCCGGTCGGCAGCCGGTCGGGCGGTGGCACGATTGATCAAATCAAGCGACTGTTGAACGCCCGGTCCACCCTCTTCTTCATACTTCAGTTCTGGCGGGACGCTGAGTGCCTGGCAAAAATCTTCCTGATGTAAGCGTGTGATGGTCCCATCCGCGTGCGGCGCGCGATCGTATCGTTCGACAAGCAGGAATGGAATCGCACCGCCATAACGCATTTCTACGGCGGGCACAGGGAGCTTGAGGCGGGCGGCAAGGCGCACGCAAAACAGTTCATTCTCAACAGTGCCGTCAAGGGTTTGGATAAGGGGCTTTAGGATGTGCGTTGTCGGTCGTCCACCCTTTGCGAGACCGATGGAATCCCCTTCCACACAGACGGCGAGTTTGTCTTGGGCGCCAGCAAGCGAGAGTCGCACACCTTCTTCACCGCCGAGCAATGGACGTGCACGTAATTTTTCGAGGATCTCTTCGAGGCGGTGGGGGGTGAGCCGCTCGATGCCGTCAGCATTTCCTAACGGCGGCGCTTTGCCGGTTGGATAGAGTGACAATGCGCCCGCGCATTCACCACCGATCACTTCAAGAAGGCCGAAAGCGTTTCCGGCTGAAATCCCAAGCGCACCCGCAAGACGTTGCCGCGCGCCTTCGTCCGGCAGCAGGCCAGAAAAGAATGGGCGGACAACCCGGTCCCCGAAAGGCGCTTCCTGCAATGGCATGGAAAACGAGATGGCGCGGGGGCTGGGTGACCCGAGATAGTCGGGCTCGTAGGTAAAACTCAGCGTCCCAGCATCGGCCTGGAGGAGGGTGCCGGCTTTCCTTTCGCCGAACCAGACTTCCAGCAGATGCGCCATCAGCCACCTTCCCGCCGGCTGCCAACGGACAACGCAAGACCCAAAGACGCCGCAACCCGAAGGGCACGACCGATTTGGCAACTACCCTTCCCCGCCTCAAGCTCGCGCACAAAGCGGACGCCTACACCTGTAAGGCCGGCGAGCTGTTCCTGTGTCAACTTCTGCGTCTTCCGTTCCTTGCGGATAAGAAGGCCGAAGCTTTCGCTGTCCGTGATCGTTTGCATATAATATTCCCTATCGGGACGATCATAGCAGGCCTTCCCACGAAAGGCCATGAACAACCCGGTCGGGCTTATTTTTTGCTGTTCCCAGCCGAAAAACCAACAAACGTCCCGTTCGGGATTGTTGCGTTGGAATTGGTTTAAGTCCCCCAGTTCACTGAATGAGGGCCGTGGGCGGAGCGACACGAGCCTGGTGGGTTTGGCGGCTTGGGCCCCACCAGTGGCGGCACAAAATTCGCCTAGGAAGCCCGCCTGTGCGACCTCACAGGCGAGACCCGTCATCCATTTCACCCGTGACGGCCCTTCTACCCCGGCCACGTCAATTGGGACCGTATGCCAACCTGCGCTCAAAATAGCGCCTCCACAGACACTATCCCACCCAACAGGCATCTGTCACTTCACAGCGGTCTAAAACACACCTCGCTCGCAGCGCACGTCAGCCTGTCGGCACAGGGCCGGCAAGCCAATACGCAGCTGCACCACCCAGGAGCAGCCTGTTTGAACGACTTCGGCAGCGACACCTGGCTGCCGCAGCCGACTTCCGCTACGACACGACCTTCTTAAGTTTCTCCAGGTCAAGGGTGACAAATCGCTTTCGCTCTTTCGTTGCTGGGTCTCGCACGAGAATCGTGTTCTTCCCGCTAGCGTCTCGAACCAACACATTACTGGAAGCTAGAAGCTTCCACAGTCCTTCACCGCCACAACCTATTTTGTTGCCGAGCTTTTTCAGATTGCGATCCCGAACACAGGCCACCCTACGCTTCTTGAACTCCGTCAAAAATCCAAGCGAACTGGTTTGTCTGTCATCGGTCACCTCGCTATGGTCCGGGAAAATAGCTCTTTGCCCCACGAGCTTCATGAGCAACTTGTACGTTTTGACAACATCCAGATATGCATCCTTGCGCTGCGTCACATACCTACGATAGCACCACCCTACCGAGAACTTTCCACGGTCAACCGACCATGGAACAAGCTTCATTTCTGCAGTGATAACCACCGTCGCATAGACATTCGCGAACTTCTCCAAAACGCGCAGCTGGGAACTTTTGAGGGTCGAGCCATGCATTTCTATGAATTCTGCATGGAGTTCCTTTACGCGTTTGAATATCTTCCCCTGTCCCCGCTTATCGGTGAGGGCCGTAAGCCAGGCTTTACCAACCGCACCACGATGCTTCACACAGCCGGCGACAGCACGCTTGATAATGTCCGACCTCTGCGGTGCGGCCAGTTCCTCGCTATTGCACTCAAATATCCCACCACGCGTTTGGCACCTCACGCGGAGGTCAATGATGCGGACACCGGTCGGAGAATCCGAGTTGCCTTCGCTCACTGCCGGACGGTTTGAGGAAGTCAAAATTGCACAAACCCACTCCTTATTGGGCAAAGTACCCTTCACAGACTGCGAGCGTGAACGCCCTTGACCTGACGCAACGTCAAAGATGAAGTTTGACAGAGACGTGGCAATTCCGCTCGATTGCAATCTAGACTTAGCCGCATCAGAAAGATTCTCCTCGTCAAAAGGCATGAACAAGCCGTTTCGGGATGCAAGCGCCTCCTCTCGCGCCCGGGCGGTTTGATTAAACGTCGGCAACGTCGGTACCGAGTTTTGGGACAAAAAACACGTGTTTGCGATGGTAAGCAATGTCGACTTTCCCGACGACGTGTCCGACCACACGTTGAAGATTGGGCTGTCGGCAGCCGGAAGGGCCTTCCCCAGCAGTGGCCCGCTTAGGGCGTGCCCAATCGCGAAGATTGCCGTGTGTGATCTCTCCGCAAGAGCTCCCAGACTGCGCTTCCAATATTTGAGGCTGCCACTAATTGATCCGGCCCTCTTCTTAATCACACAGAGCCGTGAAGAGTGCATGGGGAGCATCTTCGCGGATCCATAGGTTCGATCCGCTGTCACAAATGTTCCGCTTGTGTGCCAACCTGTGGCGTCCGTAATCAATCTCTCACGAACGCCGCCCATCGGCCGCCGAACTTTATCTTCGACAAACCTCTCCGCCTGCTTCCGGCCTTTAGGGACATCTACTCCACGATTTTTGAGCAGATCAGAGATCTCATTGGGCTTGTCCAAATCAGCCTTATCGATCGGCAGATAACTCCAACAATCGCCGGACGCGTGAGGCATCAATAGGACAATTTGATGGCGATTGTCTGCCTCATGAATGGCAACGCAGTTTACTTTGAACGTATTTTTCATGTTTAGATCCTCTATGTGTGCTAAGTTGCTTCCAAGACGTGATCCGGTGATCATTCCACTGATCACCGGATCACGTTCCTGGTGGTCCAAACCATGCGATCGGCCATGACCAATCATTCACCCCATGCAGTGTGGAGTGTTGTGATGTCCTGAATGAATCTGTTGGGTTTGGTACTTGTTGCTACGTGTGAATTATAGCCATTTAGGCACTACACGGTGGCGCCATGCCACCAGCACGCCCAATGGCGAACGCAACCACTTAAATCTTTACTAGACGGCTTCCGTGGCGACGAAGGCCGATGGTGATCAACCGATCCTGATGCCACGAAGACGACATCTCGTCCGACAACGTTTTCAGTTGCCGGCCCTTCAACAAGGATGAGAAAGTGTTTTTTCGTCCAGTCGCATCAACGTACTGGTAGCGAGTGTTGAAATTTGGCTTGAAGGCATATGCGGATATTCCCTCCAGATCATACACCTCACTCCTCCGCAACGGCCGCTGGACCAATGCAGAACTCCTCAAGCGCGATCGCAATTCTGACCGTTCACCATCAGACAGCCGCGGCGTTATTAACATCGCGTGAAGTGACCAAAGGTCTTCGTCAGGATTCGAGGACGTCGTGTTGCAGGAAATATCAATCGCACCCAACCACGGCCTATCACCGAGTTTGGACCGCTTGATGATGTCACGGTGGTAGCGCGCGACTTCCTTCATCTTCGCATCATGCAATTCCCAGTCAGCATACATGTGTCGTTCAGTAATGATTGACACCGCATCCAACCTTTCATGATTTCCGAAGAGGTCCAGCATCTGCCCCGTGAACCACTTCCGAACAGCCAATCCACAAGCGTGGCAAGGCAGTCGTCCGCAAGGGCTTTCCTTGGTGCACCCCTCTCGCTCCCTGATGGCGAGTTGATTTCGCCCCCGGGGAAGAGAGCGCACTTCTGGGTAGAACCTTTTGATATCCAGATTGGTGTTACCCATTTTGCGCTCCCTTCTGAATGGTGCGGGAGGCCTCGTAGGTTCTGATGTCCGACATCCTGTATCTTACGATGCGGCCAATCTTGACGTAGGCACAGCCAGTGCCCTTCCAGCGCGTTTGCTGAAGCATCCTCGTTGAAACATGCCAGCGCTGACTAAGCTCTGTCTCACTCAAGAAGACATCACTCTCCTTGGTGACATCACGCATTTCAGGTTTGTTTTCCATCTACTTATCCAAATGTTTGATTGCTGAACCCGTTTGCGGCGCAAACGGACGCTCATGCGAAATTCCTTTACTGGAACGGATTTGCCGTTCTGGCGCGCCGCCGAGAACAAGCACTTCTGTCACGTATTTGCGTGCCATTTCGTAAATGGTGCGTTTTTGCAGGGCTTTTTGAAGGTTTTCAGGCTAATTTCAGTTTGAATGCGCCGTCACTGATTGAGACACTTCTGCAAACGCACTTTGGCATTCCATTTGCCGTTCTTGCGCGCCGCCTAGAACAGATGTGTTGTCACGTACTATCGTGACATCAAACGTTGTCACGTATTGTCGTGATCCTTGGCGTTATCGCCTCTTGTCCTGACACTTGAAGTTGTCACGTGTTATCGTGATATTTTTCGTTGAAGCATATTTACTTGACACTTTGGGTTGTCGCGTATTTACGTGACATTTCTTGAATGGTGCGTTACTGCTGTTTTTAGGCCAGCTTCATTTTGAATGCGCCGTCAGTGATTGAGAAATTTCTACAATCGCACTTTGGCGTTCCACTCCAAGGTATGGGAAAGTCACCGATGAACGTTATGACTGATAAGGATCAACTGGTCTGTGATTTGGCAAAGGTGCTGAGCAAGTTTGGGAGGAACTTGCGGCTCGAACCAATCAAGACCGGGAAGGTCACGAAGGGTAAAAAGGTGAAGGGGAAGCGAGGGCTTGAGACAAGGAGGACCGGAACAAGGCTCGAGACATATTCTACCCTTGAAAAGATGTATGGTCTGATCATCAAAGATAAGCGCTTTGGCTGCGAGCGTGGCGAAAGGCGAATTCCAAAAGTAGAGAAAGAGACCATAAGTTCCCACACCGAAGCTATTCGTAAGGCAATCAGATTGTCGTTTCGAGTTGCCTTTCCGGATGATCATCGATCGTGGCGCCAGCGCGCTCTGGTTTGGAGTGTCGTCCTCTCGGCTATTTGGCGGGACAAAAAGTCCACTGGCTTAGTCCTTAGTCAAATTCTGCGGCGGGGTGGCATTGAGGAATGCTATCGCCGCAACGCGCCGAAGACCAAATCCTGATCTTGTCGCGCCATTTGTGGATTATGCGGCACGTTGAGTAATGATGCCCAAAGTTGCGTGAAGACTGCGAGTGTTACTGAGGTCGAGTATGGTGGTGTGGCTGCCGTTCACGCGGGGTTATTGCGCGAATGTTCATGTGTGGCGCGCGCCATTTCCCCGAAACGGGTTGGACCTTTGAACAATTCCCAACTGATGGCTTTTGGCCCCTTTTGCCACCGGTCGCCCCCACCCGTTTGATGCCCCCACCGCACCGGCCCAAGCTGTGCAGGTGTGGCCCGGCCTTCAGCACCCCCCACCGCGCCCCCCGCCGGGCCCCCGCCGCTTCCCCTTCACCTACCGCGATAAAAAGGCGTCCAGCAGCAGCTCTATTTTGGTTTCCGCCCAGCCTTTAATCCGGCAACCGGGGTGGCGCGCCTGGGCTTGGCGAACAAATCCGCCACCGGCACCTGCAGAACCGTTGCCAGGGCTTCCAGCGTCGCCACGGTGACATTTTCCATGCCCCTTTCAATCCGGCCTACATAGGCCCGGTCCACTTCCGCTTCCAAGGCCAGCCGTTCCTGGGTGACCCCCTGGTTGACCCTGATCCGCTTCAGGTTCCAGCCGATAACCTGCCGAGTATTCATGGCGGCTAGGTCGCCATATATGGGGACTATATATCCACGGACTGTTGATCTCTTATTTATTCTGTGCCAATTTCCCTCCCGCGAACCGCGAAATGCCTTCTGGTTCAACAACAACCGGGCCGAAAGGGGGGCCACCATGAATGCTTATCTTGATGCCATGCGGAACTATGCCAACTTCGAAGGTCGTGCCACGCGATCCGAGTTCTGGCTCTTCACCCTATTTGTAACCCTGGTTGTGGTCTGCGGCCTGACACTCGATATTGCGCTTGGATCAGAGGAGGAGCCGATCATTGCAACCTTGGCCATGCTGGCCCACATATTGCCTTCCGTCGCAATCCAGTCACGGCGCCTTCACGACACCAACAAGTCTGGTTGGCTTCAGTTGTTGGCGCTGGTTCCCCTGGGAGTCCTCGTTCTGCTTTTCTTCTACGTTTCGCCGTCGACCCCTGGCCCCAATCAATATGACGCCACCAACGGCGGCAACAGGGTGCTGACACCGCAAGCGTCTGCGTCACCTGGTTATTCTGCCAGTGCCGTGGAACGCCTCGAAAAGCTCGCCAGTCTCAAAGCCTCCGGCGCCTTGGACGAAACTGAATTCCAGAAGATGAAGTCGGACATTATGAACCGGGCCGGGTGATTTCGTGGGTATTTTGCCGGGGGGCCAAGGGCAAGGTTCACTTCTGGAGACCGCCCTTGGCGCCACCGTCACCCTGGCCACCCCCGCAGCGGCCCAAACGCCCAATGACCGCGGCGATCCCATCCTTCTGTTGGTCGTGGTCACCTTCATAGTCGTCATCTACACCTTACCAACTCTGGTCGCCATTGTTCGCGCCCACCCCAATCGCTGGGTCATCGCCGTCATCAACCTTGCCTTTGGCGGCACAGTTCTTGGTTGGTTTGGTGCCCTGATTTGGGCACTCTCTGCCGTCCACCGAAGCCCCACTGGCAACCATGGTGGCGAAAGTGGCCTCAACCTCTTTGTCAATGATCCCATCAGGGTTGAACATGTGCACCACTATGCGGACGGGGACGTGCCTTCCCCCCTCACCGACGCCTCTCTCCAACTTCACCGCCTGAAGAAGCTAAGGGATGATGGTTCCCTCGTCCTCACCGAATATGAAGCTCTTCGCCAGGCGGTTATGCGAAAATATGGCATCGATGGCTGAGACGCCGCCTCGCTCCCCTGCTGCTTACCCTCAAGCGCCAGCCCATGGACATCACCGTCCCCATACTGACCCAGCGGCCTGGATTGGCAGCTGGGGTTGTGGTGTTGAGCCCGACCGCCTCTGGGAAATGCTCAGAAGGATGAGGCTTGAACGGTCGACGCTGTGGCTGCGCTGGGGCTGAAAGGGGTCAGAGCGACCTCCGGCCAGAACAAACTGTGACAGGGAGCGCACTTTCATGCCAATGCTATCCGTAAAGCGGATGTGGCGCCGGTCTATGGAGCTGATCACCGTCCAATGGCTGAAGGTTGCCGTGTCGAAGGATAAGAGGGCGGATGCCCCAGGGCACGACAGGTGGCGCCGGACCACGGCGAAGGCAGAAGCCTTGGTTAAGCCCCTGTGGCCCCACCATGCCTTCCTGGTGGTCAGCCGCAATTGATGGACTTGGCCAAGGTGGCGGCGGGCCACTGCCACCATGCGGCTGTGTTGCCAAGCTTCCATGCCGTGGCATAGGACCCCCCCCAGCTCCCCTGTAGCCGTCAGGTCATCGACCATGGCCCGGAAAAGGCCCGCCCAGCTCACCCGACGCGTTGGATCAAGGGTGAACATGGCGTTCCGGCAGCCGTTGACGATGGCATAGATCCCGCAGAGGGAGTCCAGGTGGCCCTGACGGTAGGGCCTGGGCAACAGCGGCCCCACGGTGCGCCAATCAAAAGGCTCCGGAAGAGGATTCTTGTCCCTCGCCATGGTCAGTACTCCTGGGCCAGCATGATGGTGAGCACCCGGATGGTGGCGGAGGGGGCGGCCGGATCGGGCGACAGGACGGTCATGGACTTGTCGTAGTAGTCAATTTTCCAGATCACCGTCTCGTGCTCGACCTTGACACAGGCACAGTCATGTTCGCCCCAGGGGTCATTTTCCCCATTGAAGTCGTCAAACTGCGTTACCGCCCCCAGCGCGGCCCTTGCAAACTCCAGCCCCCGTGACAGAACGCCATCGGTGACAAGCACCCTGCCCCCTTTGCCGTCACGGCGAAGGCGGTCATTGAGAGTCTGCATTCGGGTGAGGCGGGCGGCGCGCGGATCCTGGCTTGAAATGGTCTTCAGGCATGCGTCTACGTTCTTTGCGGTCATGGCAAAGCTCCTTCATGTGGCAATTGAGAATGGATGGGGGTGGCCAGCCGGGCGGTGGCCCGGGTGGGGCCTACAAGGCCCGGATCAGGCGGCGCTGGGCGTCGCTGCTGCCTTCGATGTAGCCTTGGGTGGTCTTGATGGACCGATGCCCAGCAAGCTCTTGCACGTCCTTCAGCGACCCACCTGCCCTATGGATCAGCCGAGCAGCTAGGGTTACAAAAGTCCGTCGCCCTGAATGGGATGAGCAGCCATGCAGGTCCAGGCGGTCGTAATACTGTTTGAACCAGTTGACGATGGCCTTGGCCGTCATCTCCTGCTGCCTCTCCGACAGCACCACCGGGCCAAAGTCCCCGGGCGCCCCCATATGGAGGGCTGCAAGGGCGCCTTTCAGCTGCGGGTGGACGGGGATACGCCGGCCACTTCCCTTCTTGGCAGCCCGCGCGGGCAGTTCCAGCACATCGCTCACCTGGCCCTTGGCATCCAGCACCATGGGCCAGGTCAGCCTGGATATTTCACAGGCCCGCAGTCCAGCTTTCACACTGAGCAAAACGATGACCTTGTTACGCTTTGGATAACGCCCCTGGGCCACCGCGCGCAGAAGTCGGCGCACGTCGGCTGGGGCCAGAACCTTTGCAGGTTGGCCGATCATGACATTGTTCCTGATTTGGGGTGAATTTGCCCTATTTGGGCATGGTGCCAAATTTGCCTAAAAATTACATAAATGTCAATAGTATCAATATGTTGGCAAATATGGGCTTTTCCGGCGCCCTAGCTTTGGCTAGGCTCTTTGGATGGATTTCAAAACGATCCCGACAGTTTGGTGGCACCCCAAGCCTGAACCCCCCTCCGGAGAAACGGGCCGACCCCAGGAGCTAAACCGTTTGCCACCAAGAAGGCTGTCGGCAAGTGAGGCCCGCCGCTGACGTGGCGTTTAGCTGGGGCAGACTTCTGCTTCCAACAAGGCGCTGATATTGAACAGCGAGCACAACACGTCACCCCTGTGCAGACGTCCTATCGTTCCAGCTACATCTTTGCGCCAGCACCCAATGGGTTCGACACGACAAATCCGCGCGTCAATGACGCAAACGATACTTGCAGAGACGCTAGGTAATTCTCCCAACGTCAAATCCTAGGCTCAGGACCCATTAATTCGCTTGCGGATCAGTTTGTGGATTGATTTATTGTCGCTGTTGAAGGAGGCGGCGATGAAGGATCTGTTTCTATTGAGCAAGGCGCAGATGGCGCGGATTTCCCCGTATTTTCCGCTGTCGCATGGTGTTCCACGGGTGGATGACAGGCGCGTCGTCAGCGGCATCGTGTATGTGATCCGCAACGGCCTGCAGTGGAAGGATGCGCCCAGGGCCTATGGCCCCCACAAGACGCTCTACAACCGCTTCATCCGCTGGTCGGGCCTTGGCATCTTTGACCGTATTTTCGCCAGTCTTGCGGGTGAAGGGCCGAAGCCGGAGCGGATCATGATCGACAGCACACATCTCAAGGCCCACAGGACATCGGCGAGCCTGCTCAAAAAGGGGGTGCTTCACGCTGCATCGGGCGCACGAAAGGCGGCCTGAACTCCAAGCTGCATGCCGTCACTGATGCCGACGGCAGGCCCATCGTCCTTCTGCTCACCGAGGGGCAGATGAGCGACCACACCGGAGCAAAACTCCTCTATCCCGCAATTCCAGGCGCAAACACACTGATTGCCGACAAGGGCTATGACAGCGATGAGTTCCGCGACGCGCTCGAAGCCAAGGGCATCGACCCATGCATTCCGCCAAAGCGCAACCGGCGGCGCGTCATTCACTTCGACAAGGTTCTCTACAAGCAACGTACCCATCCGGTGAAGCCCGCGGGTTATGCGGGTTGCGATTGCTCGGCGGGGTT
>CALMUW010000056.1 GCA_937872985.1 uncultured Alphaproteobacteria bacterium | reverse complement strand
CAACAACTACTTCCGAAACGCAGGTTACGCGTCAATATGAACCAGGGAGACTCTAGAAGCGGTTTTGGCTTTGATGGCTCAAGGTCGCTGCTCTCCCTGATTGAGGGCAAACACCTGATCTGACCTTTGTTGAGCGCAGCAAAGGCAGGTTGCTCGATCCGCCTGACTTGTGCCGGTCTGATCCAAAGTCGCACCAACTTCACGCCACCTCAAATCACAGCGGTGGCTTGAACCGGCAAGGTGCATGCGGCTCCCGGCCCTCAGCACAGCCCTTGCGCTTGCTTCGTGGGGCGGCTATCTAGCGGGCACCGAACGGCTGGCCCATGCGCCACGCCGGCCACATCCCGGATTGGGGGATCGTCTAACGGTAGGACAGCGGACTCTGACTCCGCCAGTCTAGGTTCGAATCCTAGTCCCCCAGCCAAATCTTCTGTTTACTTGCAGGGTGCCGCGATCTCGAAGGCCACAAGGCCATCAATAGCAATCATGTATCGACGCGCCCAATGACGATGACGCGGTCTGGTGATCCCGGCTATCGCGGCGCACCGCATGGCCGCACGAGAAAAGAGGCGTGCTAAAGACTCTCGAACAAGAGACCATAACGGTCTTTCAGGTATCGTGCCCATTCGATTGCGGCTGGGCTGTGATGCTCCATCGCAAGAAACTTGCTGAACACCTCGTCTGTCGTCAGACTGAGAAAGTCATCTCCATTGACGAGAATCTCCCGGAACACATCAAAGGCATCGTCGCCAAATTTTTTCAAGCCCGGCGAGGTGACCTTGTGCAGCGCTCTATTTCCCTTCGGGGAGATGTGGAGAACTCGCACACGTTCAGCGCCATCCTCACGTGCTTGGGTCATTTGCCAAGCCAGCGTTTGTTGGCGCATCAATTGGTAGAACGGCTCCCAGAAAAAATCGCTGATGCTTAGCCCGCAGTCCGCCCGAATTGGTCCGTTAGGAGCAAAAGCCTTATCGGCATAACGCCCCGTCCTCGTTGGGTTTCCGTCTGCGCTTATTGGTGCACCATACTTCTCCGTATATTTCCACTCGATGAGAAGTGTTTCGATTGTCTTGCCATGTTGAAATCGAACAACCGCATCAGCACTCGTTGCATTTGCGCCGCGCGTTGCTGAAAGCGCACTCTTTGCCCATTCGTTCAGATAATTGGCACGGCCTGTCCATTCAAAACCGACGAACCACGGCTGTCCATCTGGTCCTTCCTCGATCGGAAGCATCGTGGGGGGCTCTATGCCAAGTGCGTTTCCTACAATCGCCGACAGGAGTTTGGGCTCGGTCGCCAATGGCCCAAGGAAGTTCAGGCAACAGACTTGGGAGGACAAACCGTGATTGGAATGTCGATGCCATGCGATTTTGCGTGGTGGGCCGAAATACTCCTTCATCGAAACGCGGATTGAAGGTGCAAGGTTCAAGTCGCGCCTGCCGGCAGAAAGACGCCACTCTTGGCCCGGTCGCATGTACTCTGCCATCCCAGTGCGAGCGAAAAAAATCGCCTGTGCTTTTCGCTGATCCGTTACAAAATTTGAGTCCAAAGAAAACAACAGATTTCGCCTCCGACATAGTAAGTAGTTAATAACGCATGAAAATATTACACCATCATGTATTTGCGAAAGTCAAGCGTGATCAAGGCCGGGGAGGCCCTGTGACAATCCAGATCAATGCGGGCTGGACCTTCCAGGGTGTTATCCATCCCCCATCCAGCCTCGAACCCTCTGCGCAACCCGCTGCCCCGTATGGGCGCGAATCCGTCTCGCACTCGTGCCGCTGTCATGAAGCCTGCCGCCAGCAGCCAATTGAACGCGCCAACCTATAGGAGCCTTTGCCTGAGCACAGAACAGGCCGATATCGCATTCGAGGTCTGCCGACCGTTTCTAAACGCCACATGAACGGGCCATTCAGCCTGGGTTCCAATGGCCTCTCCTAGGGTCTCTCACAACAACAAGACGACATCGAGGAGACACCAATGGCCATTCGCTACCCGCTGCTGCTCATCATCAGTCTCGCCACCGCCGCCACGGGCTTTGCCGCCATGCCGGGTTCCGGCCGCAGCCCCGCGCCCGACATGACCGTCCCCGCCGCCAATCCCGCCAATATCACTGTTCTCTACAAGACCAGTGCCTTGCCGGTGCTGGGCGCGGTGCAGCCCCTCGATTTCCCCAACGCCCGCTACTGATCTCAGGTTCCGGCGTTCCGGCGCCGGGGCCAAAGGCCGGAGGGCGGACGGCGACACCCGTGAATAACGCCCCCTCTCATGGGACCTCCATTCTCCCTCCGGCCCGGCCCATTTTTCCGGCAGATCCCCTGCAGTCCTCTGCCTCACCTGCCCCGGCTCCCAAGGCCGGGGCTTTCCTTTCAACAGCATCACTTTCGGGGTTCCGTTGGCGGGCGTCCTCTCCTATAAGCCCGGTTTAGCCCGAAATGACCCCTCTTCGCGCCCCCGGCCGGATTCCGTCCCGCGCCGGTTTTTGGCGCAAGCATACAGGACTGAACATGCCGAAGCGCACCGACATCAAATCCATCCTCATCATCGGGGCTGGACCCATCATCATCGGCCAGGCCTGTGAGTTTGATTATTCCGGAACCCAGGCCTGCAAGGCGTTGAAGGCAGAGGGCTATCGCATCATCCTGGTGAACTCCAACCCCGCCACCATCATGACCGACCCGGATCTGGCGGATGCCACCTACATCGAGCCCATTACCCCTGAGGTGGTGGCCAAGATCATCGAGAAGGAACGGCCCGACGCCATCCTGCCCACCATGGGCGGCCAGACGGCGCTCAACACCGCCCTGTCGCTCAACCGCATGGGCGTTCTCGACAAATTCGGCGTCGAACTGATCGGCGCCAAGGCCGAAGCCATCGACAAGGCCGAGGACCGCGAACTGTTCCGCGAGGCCATGAAAAGGATCGGGCTGGACACGCCGAAGTCGCGCCTGGCCAACGCCTCCGAGGCCAAGGATGCCGACCGCGCCCGCCACGCCGCCGAACTGGAGCGGCTGAGGGACGATCCTGCCGCGCTGGCCGCCTTTGAAAGGAAATGGGCCGCCGACGAACCGGCCCGCCAGAAGAACTACCGCAACCGCGCCCTGGTGGAGGCCTTCGAGGCCATGCTCGAGGTCGGCCTGCCCTGCATCATCCGCCCCTCCTTCACCCTCGGCGGCACCGGCGGCGGCATCGCCTATACCCGCGACGAATTCTTCGACATCGTGGAGCGCGGGCTCGACGCCTCGCCCACCGCCGAGGTGCTCATCGAGGAATCGGTGCTGGGCTGGAAGGAATATGAAATGGAGGTCGTCCGCGACAAGGACGACAACTGCATCATCGTCTGCTCCATCGAGAACGTGGACCCCATGGGCGTCCACACCGGCGATTCCATCACCGTGGCACCCGCGCTCACCCTCACCGACAAGGAATATCAGGTGATGCGCAATGCCTCCATCGCGGTGCTGCGCGAGATCGGCGTCGACACCGGCGGCTCCAACGTGCAGTTCGGCGTTGATCCCAAGACCGGGCGTCTCGTGGTCATCGAGATGAACCCGCGCGTGTCGCGCTCCTCGGCGCTGGCCTCCAAGGCCACCGGCTTCCCGATCGCCAAGGTGGCGGCCAAGCTGGCGGTGGGCTACACGCTGGACGAGCTGAAGA
>CALMUW010000055.1 GCA_937872985.1 uncultured Alphaproteobacteria bacterium | reverse complement strand
AAGGGTTTGGCCATCGTCTGGTCGGAAGCACCGGCCATGGGCCATCCCGGCGGGTGTGGAACGCCCGCGCCCATTCTGGTGTCGCAGGTGGCGGGACTGGCCATCGAGCCTCCTGCCGTCACCTCCTGCGTCATGGCGGCGGGGCTGCATCAATGGGTGAGCCAGACGGTGCGCGTGGCAGCCCAGGGCCAACTCGGCCAGAAGGTCACGGGCCTGCACAATGCCACGGCCTATGCCTGCCGGGGCCGCAATGGGGCGCGCCTGGGCAAGCTCAGCGAACATGCCTATGCCAATGCGCTCGATATTTCGGCCTTCCGGCTGGCCGATGGCGCAGCGCTGACGGTGAAGGACGACTGGGACCGCGGCCTGACGCGCAAGGCGGCCTTCCTCAAGATGGTCCATGGCGGGCTGTGCCAGGTCTTCACCACCGTGCTCGGCCCCGGCTCCGACGGCTATCACGAGGATCATTTTCACGTGGACATGAAGGGGCGCCGCGGCGGCTACCGCATTTGCCAATGACGGCGGACCTCATTCCCTCGCCCCGCCAAGTTTGATATGACGCGGCCATCATGACCCACATTCACCATCCCGCTCCGCAGTTTCCCCATGTGCGCATGCGCCGCAACCGCAAGACCGGCTGGGCGCGCGCGCTGGTCAGCGAACATGCTCTCTCGCCCGCCGACCTGATCTGGCCGGTCTTCGTCATCGACGGAGAGAACCGGACCGAACCCGTCTCCTCCATGCCGGGGGTGACGCGCTGCTCGGTCGATCTCATCGCGGCGCGGGCCGAGGAGGCGGCGAAGCTGGGCATCCCCGCCATCGCCCTCTTTCCCAACACCGACCGCGCGCTTCGCACCGATGACGCGCGCGAGGCCCTGAACCCCAACAATCTGGTGTGCCGCGCGGTGCGCGCCATCAAGCGCGCCGTGCCCGACATCGGCATCATGTGCGATGTGGCGCTCGACCCCTACACCAGCCATGGTCATGACGGGCTGGTGCGCGACGGGCGCATCCTGAACGATGAGACGGTGAAGGTTCTGGTGCAGCAGTCGCTGGTGCAGGCCGAGGCCGGTTGCGACATCATCGCGCCCTCAGACATGATGGACGGGCGCATCGCCGCCATCCGCGCCGGGCTGGAGGGCCAGGGGTTCAGCGATGTGCAGATCATGGCCTATAGCGCCAAATATGCCTCGGGGTTTTATGGCCCCTTCCGCGAGGCGGTGGGCTCGGCGGGCACGCTCACCGGCGACAAGCGCACCTATCAGATGGACCCGGCCAATGGCGATGAGGCGATCCGTGAGGTTGCCCTCGACATCGCCGAGGGCGCGGACATGGTGATGGTCAAGCCGGGCATGCCCTATCTCGACATCATCGCGCGCGTGCGCCGCCAGTTCAACGTGCCGACCTTCGCCTATCAGGTGTCCGGCGAATACGCCATGCTGATGGCGGCCATCGAACGAGGCTGGCTCGACCCCGACAAGGTGATCATCGAGAGCCTGCTGGCCTTCAAGCGCGCAGGGGCGTCGGGGGTGCTCACCTACTTCGCGCTGGATGTGGCGAGGCGTCTCAAGAGCTGAGGGAACTGTCGCGCATGCGCCCGCAGATGACGGAGCGCCGTAGCGCAACCTGACCTTTGATGGCCTCAACAAAATTCAGGCTGTGCTAATCCCGCAAGAGCGTGATCAGGCTCGAGGTATCCCAGCGGCGGCCGCCCCTGGCCTGCACCTGGGCATAGAACTGGTCGACCAGGGCGGTCAGCGGCAGGCGCGCGCCGTTGCGCCGTGCCTCGTCGAGGCAGATGGCGAGGTCCTTGCGCATCCAGTCGGCGGCGAAGCCATGGTCGAACTTGCCGTCGATCATGGTCTTGTGACGGTTGTCCATCTGCCATGAGCCCGCCGCCCCCTTGGAGATGACCTCGATGACCGCCGCCATGTCCAGCCCGGCGCGTTCACCGAAGGCGACGGCCTCGGACAGGCCCTGCACCACCCCGGCGATGGCGATCTGGTTGGTCATCTTGGCCAGTTGCCCGGAACCTGCCGGACCGAGCAGGCGGCAGATGCGGGAATAATGGGCCATGAGCGGTGCGGCGCGATCAAAGTCAGCCTGATCGCCGCCGCACATGACCGAGAGCACGCCATTTTCAGCCCCGGCCTGACCGCCGGACACGGGCGCATCGACGAAACCCAGGCCGAGGCGCGCAGCTTCGGCCTTCAGTTCGCGCGCCACCGTGGCCGAGGCGGTGGTGTGGTCGACAAAGACCGCGCCCCTGGTCATGGCAGCAAAGCAGCCCTGCGGCCCCAAGGTCACGGCGCGCAGGTCGTCATCATTGCCGACGCAGCAGAAAACGAAGTCCTGATCCCTGGCCGCCGCAGCCGGCGTGGGCGCGCTGGGGCCATCATGCTGAGCGGCCCAGGCGGCGGCACGGGAAGCCGTGCGGTTATAGACCGTGACCACCACCCCGCCGCGATTTTTCAGATGCCCCGCCATGGGATAGCCCATGACGCCTAAACCCAGCCACGCTGCCTTGACCATGCCGTGCCTCCTGATGCTGGCATGGCTCTAGCGCATCGGGCGGGCAAGGGAAACCGCCTGCGGCGCGGAAAGACGTGTGCCAGATGCAGCCCCGTCAAACGCCTGCCAGCGGTCGGCGGCGCGATCAAGCGGCCGTGCCCCACGTGATGCTTGCGTCGGTCCGGCACCCCGCCATAATGGCCCCGGAGAGTGTGACCATGACCGCCGCGCGGGAATTTCCGCAGTTTTTCATAACGGCTTCCAATCCCTGCCCCTATTTGCCGGGGCGGATGGAGCGCAAGGTTTTCACCCATCTCATCGGACCGGCGGCCCTGGCGCTCAACAATCAACTGTCGCACAGCGGTTTCCGCCGCAGCCAGAACATTGCCTATCGGCCCTTCTGCGAGGCCTGCCAGGCCTGTGTCTCGGTGCGCGTGCCGGTGGCGCGCTTCCGCTGGAGCCGCAGTTTCCGCCGGGTGCTGGCGCAGAATGCCAACCTCACGTCCACGCTCATCACGGGCGACGAGATGCGCGGTCATTTCCCGGTGTTCCGCGCCTATATCGACGCCCGGCATGAGCACGGCGGCATGGCGGAAATGGATGAGACGGACTTCACCGCCATGGTGGATTGCGGGCTGGTGAACAGCCGCCTGGCCGAATACCGCTTCGCCCCCGGCCATGCGCGGGCGGGCGACTTGGCGGGGGCCGTGCTGCTCGACCTTCTCGATGACGGGCTGTCCATGGTCTATTCCTATTTCGACCCCGCACTGTCGGCGCGCAGCCCCGGCACTTTCCTCATCCTCGATACGCTGCGCCGCGCCGCGCACCTCGGCCTTGCCCACGTCTATCTGGGCTACTGGGTCGAAGGATCGGAGAAGATGGCCTACAAGGCACGCTTCCTGCCGCAGCAGCGCCTGGGCGTGGACGGCTGGAGCGAGACCGGCCCGCTGCCGGTCTCGCCGTGAAGATACACGTTCCCATTGGTTGACTGGACTGACGGGCAGGTTATCTAAACCCCCGGTTTGGGGGATGGCGTATGTCACGAATCGGATTGGCAGATCCGCTGGGCACCGTCAGGGTGTGCTGCGCCATGGTGCGCGAACTGGAAGATTGCGGCCTGAAGATAGAGGCCAGCAGCGACCTCATGGCGCTCGGTGATGTGCGCAAGGCCGCCCGGGGCTCGTCCGTGTCGCCCTATTTCGATCCGGAGGTGACGGAACTGTCGCCGGACCGGACCTTCTGGATGAAGGCCACCGATGGCAATGGCACCGTCATGGGGCTTCAGGCCTTTCGTCTCGATGAGGTGGCAACCAGCCTGGCGGATTGGGGCATTTCCTATTTCATCGGAGTCTACATGCGGCGTCAGGAACTCATGGTGCCGAGCCACCCCGCGCCGCCGGTGGGCAGCATTGCCGAACGCCTGAAGGGCCGCCTCGTCTACCATGGCGAATTGTGGTTCAACCCCGCGGCCAAGAACCGGCGCGCCTTTGAGCGGTTTTCCCGCCTGGGGCTTCTCCTCTGTCTGGTCAAATGGAACCCGGATGCCATGTGGGGCCTGACCAGCCACCAGATGGCGGCGCACGGCCATGTCGGGCGCATCGGCTATACTCACCTCGAGCGGGGTTTTCAGCGCTGGCTGTGGAAGAGCGACGGGATCGATCCGGTTGAATATCTGGCGGTGGCCGAACGCGGCACGCTGGAGCAGATGGTGGCGGAAGAACGCACTACAAAACCGGAATCGCCACCCTGCACTCCTCGCTGACAATCCGGACCCGGCGGAAATGACTTGCCCCCCTGTCGCCGGGATAGATCAGGCGCTGATAGCTGCGCCACTGCACTTCGCCACCGGGATCGGGCATGGCGGCAAAGACATGGTCATAATGCGGGCGGCCCGTGCGCAGGACATCGAAATAGGCCCGCGACACCACGCGGTCATAGGTATTGCCGATCTGGCACGGCTGGCTCTCGGGCGAGACGCCCCAGATGTTGGCCATGGCGGAACTGATGCCCACCCGCTCCACCCGATGACGGCCAGTGTCAATATCGACCGCGCACTCCACGGAATTATCCTCGCTGGCGCAGCCCACTTCCCAGGACTCGCGCAGGCGCCCCGGCAGCATGGCCGGCTGGGGAATGAAGGTGCGGGTGAAGACGCGCGAACTGAGATGCAGGTCGGCGCGCGAAATCAGGGAATCGATGCGGTCACGCAAACCCTTGGCGGTTTCGTGGGTTTCATGGAACCAGCCGGAGTTGAAGAACTCCAGTGTATAGGGGCCGGGCAAGGTCGACAGCCAATCCTTGGCGAAGAACAGGCTCGACCAATTGGCGCTCGCCATGTCCCAGCGCATGATGGTTCCCATGGGGCCAACGTTGACCCTGACGCCACCCATCTTGCGGATGACCTGTTCGGGGGGGAGCAACGCACCGGTCGACATGCGGGGATGCGGCATCAACCGCCCGCCGCCGATCCAGAATTCGTTTGCCGCCGCCGTCACTGATGTGTTCCACTGCCATGGAGGGGTAGGTAATATTCCCCCATTGTGGCAGATCGTCCGTTAACGGAACGTCAATGGGATGCACCCGGCTAAACTGAAAAAATGCTACGCGCTTCAACCAGATGGCGAATATCCGACGGCGATTCCCACCGCCACCGGTGGTTAACATCAGTGAGCGTGACCGCGGAACTCCATGGGGTCGAGCTTGCCATCACCCGTCGCATCGGCAGCCGGGAAGCTGGCGGCGGCGTGGTTGACGAATTCAGCCTTGCTCACCTGGCCGTTCTTGTCGGTATCCATGGCCGGAAAGCGGTCGGCCTTGCGCTGTTGCATCATGGGGTTCTTGCCGCCATCGGGGTTCATGCGCACGGTCATGTATTCATCCATGGTGATTTCGCCCGAACCATCGGCGTCCATGGCGAGGAAGACGTTCTCGGCATTGGTCAGCATTTCCTGCTTCGAGACAAAGCCATCGCCGTTTTCATCCACGGCCTTGAAACGCTGCATGAAGGGGGCGTTGGGGTTGCCCATGCCCCAGCCCATGCCCTGGCCCCAGCCCATGCCGCCACCCATTCCCTGGGCCGCAGCAATGCCCGTGACGGTCATGAGAGCAAGTGTCGTCACTGCCAGTTTCCTGAACATGTCAATCTCCTGAGCCTAGTGGGGCGGCCAGCCTTAAAGTTCCAGCCGTTCTGATTATAGGACGGGGCTGGCGGCGGGTTCCGTCGCCGAATTGATCACTCAGAGCGGTTTACGCTTTGATGGATCAAAGCCACCGCTCTGACTTAGTGATGGCGAGCAACTTTTCTGACTTTTGCTGATTCCATCAAAAGTCAGGTTGCTCTAGGAAAACCGGTTGTTGCGGGGGAAGCCCTTGGGCGGCAGGCGGCCCGCCTGGGCGCGTTCACCAATCCATTCGGCCAGGTCGGTCACGGTCCAGGTGCGGCCCGAGGAATCGACCCAGGTGAGGCCTTCCTTCAAGTTGAAGGTCACGGCATCCGAAAGGCCGCCGTCCTTGAACTTTTGCAGACGCACCCCCTTGCCGCGCGCCATCTCCGGCAGGTCCGTGCGCGGGAAGATGATGAGCTTGCGGTTATCGCCCACGGCGGCGATGTGATCCGACCCCTCGGCCACGGGCGCGCAGACCTGGGCCTCCGCGGGGGCCTTCACGTTCAAGACCTGCTTGCCCTTGCGGGTGTTGGCGACGCAATCATCCTCGGCGACGATGAAGCCGTCGCCCTCGCTGGAGGCGACGAGGCGCTTCGCCCCCGGCTTGTGGGCAAAGAGGGCCACGATGGTGTCAGCCGCGTCCACCTCCGCCATGAGGCGCACCGGCTCGCCATGGCCCCTGCCCCCCGGCAGCTTCGCCCCCTCCAGCGTGAAGAACTTGCCGGAGGAGGAAAACAGCATGATGAGGTCGGTGGTCTGGGCGGCAACCACGAATTTGCCGCTGTCGCCTTCCTTGTAGGTGAGGCTGGAGGCGTCTTCGAGATGACCCTTGAGAGCGCGGATCCAGCCTTTCTCGGAACAGACCACGGTGATCGGTTCCTTGTCGATCATGGCCTGCTCAAGATCGGCGTCGATTTCCGGCGCCTCGGCAAAGTCGGTGCGGCGGCGGCCCAGGTCAGTCTTCTTGGAGAACTTCTCCTTCACATCCCTGATTTCGCCCGCGATGCGGCCCCACTGCTGCTCGTCGGAGGCGAGCAGCCCCTCCAGCCCCTTCTGCTCCGCGGTGAGCGCATCATGCTCGCGGCGGATTTCCATTTCCTCGAGCTTGCGCAGCGCCCTGAGCCGCATGTTGAGGATGGCTTCGGCCTGAGTGTCGGTGAGCTTGAAGCGCTGCATCAGCGCGGGCTTGGGCTCATCCTCCTCGCGGATGATGCGGATCACCTCATCGAGGTTGAGGTAGGCAATGAGATAGCCGCCGAGGATTTCCAGGCGCCTGGCGATCTGGGCGAGGCGGTAATAGCTGCGGCGCTGCAAGACCTCCTTGCGGTGGAGCAGCCACTCCAGCAGCACATCCGGCAGGGGCATGACCATGGGCACCTTGCCGCCGGACAGCACATTCAGGTTGAGCGAGATGCGGCTTTCCAGCTCGGTGGCGCGGAACATCTGTTCCATGAGCAGGGTCGGGTCCACGGTGCGGCTCTTGGGTTCCAGCACCAGGCGCACGTCCTCCGCCGATTCATCGCGCACATCGGCGAGCAGCGGCAGCTTTTTGGCGGGGAGCAGTTCGGCGATCTTTTCAACCAGCCGGCTCTTCTGCACCAGATAGGGAATTTCGGTGATGACGATCTGCCAGGTGCCGCGGCCCAGATCCTCGGTGGTCCAGCGGGCGCGCACCCGGAAGGAGCCCTTGCCGGTGCGGTAGGCCTCGGTAATGTCGGCGCGGCTGTCGATGATGATGCCGCCGGTGGGGAAGTCCGGCCCGAGAACGAATTGCGTGAGCTTGTCCACGCCAGCCTTGGGAAACTTGATGAGGTGGAGGGCGGCGTCACAGAGTTCCGCCACGTTGTGGGGCGGAATGGAGGTGGCCATGCCGACCGCGATGCCGGTGGCGCCATTGGCGAGAAGATTGGGGAAGGCGCCGGGCAGAACCACCGGCTCATCGAGCGAGCCGTCATAGTTGGGGCGGAAGTCCACCGTGTCTTCGTCCAGCCCGTCGAGCAGCAGGCGGGCCACCTCGGTCATGCGCGCTTCGGTGTAGCGGTAGGCGGCGGCGCTGTCGCCGTCGATGTTGCCGAAGTTGCCCTGGCCGTCCACCAGCGGGTAGCGCGCGGCAAAATCCTGGGCCAGGCGCACCAGCGCGTCATAGATGGACTGGTCGCCATGGGGGTGATAGCCGCCCATGACATCGCCCACGATCTTGGCGGATTTCTTGAAGGCGCCTTCGGGGTCCAGCCGCAGAAGCCGCATGACATGCAGCAGGCGGCGGTGCACCGGCTTCAGGCCATCGCGCACATCCGGCAGGGCGCGGTGCATGATGGTGGAGAGGGCATAGGCGAGGTAGCGCTCTTCCAGCGCATCCTTCAGTTCCACCCGCTCGACGGGAGCCGGGGGCGGCGGCGTTTTCGGTGCTTTGCTCATGATTCGGCTGGGGATTATAGCAGCGCATCAGAGCGGTTGGCGCTTTGCCTGCATCAAAGCCACCGCTCTAACTTATTGATGGCGAGCAACTTATCTGACTTTTGCTGAGTCCAGCAAAAGTCAGGTTGCTCTAGATTCTGGAGACGACGACCTTGACCACGGGCTTTTTGCCCCAGATCTGCTCGGCGGTGCGGCGGATGGCCATGCGCAGCGTCTCCGCCACCTGATTGTCATCGCGGCGGCGCGGACGCGGCAGGGAATCGAAGGCCGTCTCCGCCGCCGCCATCAGCTCGTCATCCAGACCCGGCGGCACACCGTCGGTGAGCAGGTGAATGTCGTCGGCCAGTTCGCCCTTGTCGGTCAGCACCAGCACGGCAACGATGATGCCGACGAAGGACAGCTTGCGCCGCAGCTTGGCCGGGCCTTCCGCGCCCGCCACGATCAACTCGCCATCGACATGGAGGCGACCCACCGGGGCCTCCGCCACCGCCTGCAAGGGCGCGGGGCACAGACGCATGATGACGCCGTCCCTGGGGATCAGGGTTTCGGCGATGCCATGGGTTTCGGCGAAGCGGGCGTGGGCGCGCAGATGGCGCGGCTCACCATGCATGGGCACGAGGGCACGGGGCTTCAGCCAGTCATAGAGCGCCTGCAATTCACCCTGGCGCGGATGGCCGGAGGAATGGACCAGCGCGTCGTCCGAGGTGAGCACGTCGATGTCGAGCAGCGCCAGATTGTTGTGGACCGCCGCCACCTCCAGCTCGTTGCCGGGGATGGTCTTGGAGGAGAAGATGACGAGATCGCCGGGGTTCAATTCGATGTGCGGGTGGCTGCCCTCGGCGATGCGGGAAATGGCGGCGCGGGGTTCGCCCTGCGATCCCGTGCACAGGATCAGGACGCGGTCGGGCGGCAGGAAGCCGGCCTCTTCCTCATCCAGAAAGGCTCCGGCATCGGTCAGGAGGCCCGTGGCGCGGGCGGCCTCGATGGTGTTGCGCATGGCGCGCCCGGCGATGACCACCTCGCGGCCGGCGGCGCGCGCCGCCTTGACGGCGGAATAAATGCGCTCCACCTGCGAGGCGAAGGTGGTGACCACCACGCGGGCCGGGGCCTGGGCCACGATGTCGGCCAGGGTGGCGGCCACCTCGCGTTCCGAGGGCGAGAAGCCCTCGCGCAGCACGTTGGTGGAGTCGCAGACCAGCACATCGACGCCGAGACCGCCCAATTCGCGGAAGCGCTTTTCGTCCATGCCCCGGCCCATGAGGGGCGTCCTGTCCCATTTCCAGTCGCCGGAGTGGACCACCCTGCCACCTGCGGTCTCGATGACGAGAGCGCAGGACTCGGGGATGGAATGGGTGACGGGCACATATTCCAGCTTGAAGGGACCAGCCTTGAAGTGGGCCTTTTGGTCCATGACGTGGACCGGCACTTCGCCATCCAGTCCATGTTCCTTCAGCTTCAGTTTCAGGAGTTCGGCGGCAAAGGGCGTGCACCACACAGGACACTCAAGCTGCGGCCAGAGCCAGGGCACCGCCCCGATGTGGTCCTCATGGGCGTGGGTGATGACCAGACCTTCCAGCCGGTCGCGATTCCCGGTGATGAAACCGAGGTCCGGCAGGATGACGTCGATCCCCGGTTCGCGGTCGGAGCCAAACTTGACGCCGAGGTCCACCAGCAGCCAGCGCCGGTCCCTGCCGCCGCCCGCGCCATAGGCATAGCAGTTCATGCCGATCTCGCCGGTGCCGCCCAGGGGCAGCAGCACCAGGTCATGGCTGTGGTCGAATTTCTTTTTCGGCGTCATGCGAGGATGCCCGCCGCGCTCATGGAGGCAAAGCGCACCTCGCCGGAGTGGATGGCGTGGCGCTTGCGGTCCGGCGTTTCCAGCATCAGCGCGCCATCCTTGCCGAGGTCGCGGAAGGTGCCGCTGAGGGGACCATCGGGGCCGTGCGCGGTGACGGGACTGTTGAGGCCGAAGCAGCGCTCCAGCCAGGCGAGGCGGACACTGGGGAAGCCCCGGCCCTCGCCCCAGATTTTCAGCCACATGCCGAGACTTGCGGATAGTTTTTCAAAAACCGGATCAGCCGTGGCGGTGATGCCATGGGCGCAAAGCGATGTGACGGGATAGGGCATGGCTTCGGGCGCGTGGGCGACATTGACGCCGATGCCGAGCGCCACGGTGACCGGGCTGGTGGCCGCCACTTCGGCAAGGATGCCGCAAACCTTGGCCCCTTCCAGCAGCACGTCATTGGGCCACTTCAGGCTGAGGCCATGAAGATCAAGGTTGGTGAGCGCGTCATGCACCGCCACGGCGGCGACAAAGCCCAGTTGCGGGATGATCGCCATGTCGGCTTCGGTGGGCAGCAGGAGCGTGGCGAAGAGATTGCCCTGGTCCGAAACCCAGGTGCGGCCCTGACGCCCCCGCCCCTCAGCCTGCACATCGGCGCGGATCCACAAGGGCCCCTTCTCCCCCGCAGCAGCGAGGCGCAGCGCCTCGGCATTGGTGGAATCGAGACGGTCGAAGCGGCGCAGCGGCAGCGGATGAAAACCGGTCACCGCAGGCCTCAATGGAACAGCGACTGGGCTGCCACCGAGGAAAGTTGCGTCAGCGGGCTGGCGAAGAGAGCAAACAGCAGGGCAAAGGCACCCGAGGCATAGGCCACCAGCTTCACCTCTGCGTCCATGGTGTCGAAGGCTGCCTGCGGCTCGTCGAAGTAGATGATCTTGACGATGCGCAGATAATAGAAGGCGGAGACGACCGAGGCGATGACGCCGATGACGGCCAGGGTGATGAGACCGGCCTTGATGGCGGCAAGGAAGACGAAGAGCTTGCCGAAGAAGCCCGCCAGAACGGGAATGCCTGCCAGGGAGAACATGAGCATGGCGAAGACGAAGGCCAGCCCCTTGTTGGTGCGGCCGAGACCGGCGAGATCGGCGATGTTCTCGACGTATTTGCCGTCGCGCCGCATGGCGAGCACGCAGGCGAAGACGCCGAGCGTGGTCATGAGATAGATCAGCATGTAGATGACCACGCCGCGCACCCCCTCCTCCGATCCGGCGGCGAGGCCGACCAGCGCATAGCCCATGTGGCCGATGGAGGAATAGGCCAAGAGGCGCTTGATGTTGGTCTGGCCGATGGCGGCGAAGGCCCCGAGCACCATGGAGGCGATGGCGACGAAGACGATGATCTGCTGCCACTGCGGCGTGATGGCCGCGAAGGGCGTGATCATGACGCGGGTGAAGAGCGCCATGGCGGCGAGCTTCGGCCCTGCGGCGAAGAAGGCGGTGACCGGCGTGGGCGCACCCTCATAAACGTCCGGCGTCCACATGTGGAAGGGCACGGCGGAAACCTTGAAGGCGAGGCCCGCGGCGACGAAGACCAGGCCGAAGATGAGGCCGAGGCTGGCGCCGCTGGACATGATGACGTTCTTGATGAGCGGGAAGGCCGTGGTGCCGGTGAAGCCGTAGATGAGCGAGGCGCCATAGAGCAGCATGCCCGAGGAGAGCGAGCCGAGGACGAAATATTTCAGCCCCGCCTCGGACGACCGGGCGCTGTCGCGGTTCAGCGCGGCGACCACATAAAGCGCCAGCGACTGGAGTTCCACACCCATATAGAGCGAGATCAGGTCATTGGCCGAGATCATCATCATCATGCCCAGCGTGGCGAGCAGGATGAGGACGGGATATTCGAAGCTCGCCAGCCTCTCGCGGCGCATGTATTGCCACGACAGCACGATGGCCACGGCCGAGCTGAAGATGGCCAGCATCTTCATGACGCGGGCAAAGGAATCCATCAGGAAGGCCCCGGAAAAGGCTGCCTCCAGCGTGGCGCGGTCGCCCACCGTCATGACCAGAACACCGGCCACCAGAAGCGCCAGCACCGAGAGCGACGTCACCGTGTCGGCGGCTCCATGCTTGCGGAACACGCCGAGCATGAGCAGCACCATGGCAAAGACGGCCAGCACGATCTCCGGCAGGGCGGCGGCGGCGTCGGCGGATTGAAGGAACGACATGGGCTGGCCCTTACTTGATGAGGATCGCGGCGGCCTGCTCGGTGCCGGCCACGGCGGTCTGGATCGACTGCAACAGGTTTTCGACGGAAGCGCCCACCACGTCGAGAATGGGTGTGGGGTGGATGCCGTAATAGAGGGTGAGCAGCGCCAGCGGCGCCAGCGTCATCAGTTCGCGCGGCGTCATGTCGGGGATATGGGCCAGAGCCGGCTTGTCGAGCGGGCCATAGACCACGCGCCAGTAGAGCCAGAGGGCATAGCCCGCCGAGAGGATAACGCCGGTGGCGGCGAAGAAGGCAACCCAGGTGTTGACCTGGAAGGTGCCCACGATTGTGAGGAATTCGCCGACGAAGCCCGAGGTGGCGGGCAGGCCGACGTTGGCCATGGTGAAGAGCATGAAGACGGCGGCATAGAGCGGCATGCGGTTGACGAGACCGCCATAGGCCGCGATCTCGCGGGTGTGCATGCGGTCATAGATGACGCCGACGCAGAGGAAGAGCGCGCCGGAAACGAGGCCGTGGCTCACCATCTGGAAGACCGCGCCATCCACCCCCTGGCGGGTCATGGAAAAGATGCCCATGGTGACGAAGCCCATGTGCGCCACCGAGGAATAGGCGATGAGCTTCTTCATGTCCTCCTGCATGAGGGCCACCAGCGAGGTGTAGACGATGGCGACCACCGAGAGGGTATAGACCAGCGGCTGGAGGGACGGCGGCGCCCCCGGGGAGATGGGCACGGAGGAGCGCGGACACCCGTGGCCCCCCATCTTCAACGGCGGGCCGCCCGGGGGCGCGGACCCCGCCGTGGGCGCCTCGACGTGGGCGTCCGGCAGCCAGGTGTGGACCGGCCACATGGGCATTTTCACCGCGAAGGAGGCGAAGAAGGCAAGCCACAGCCAGATCTGCATGCCGACGGGGAAGCCGGGGTTCAGAGCCAGAAGCTTCTCGATGTCGGTGGTGCCGCTGTGCCAATACATGGCGATGACCGCCAGCAGCATGAGCACCGAGCCGAGCAAGGTGTAGAGGAAAAACTTGAAGCTGGCATAGACCCGGCGCGGCCCGCCCCAGATGCCGATGATCAGGAACATGGGAATGAGGCCGGCCTCGAAGAAGAGATAGAAGAGCACCAGGTCAAGGGCGCAGAAGACGCCGACCATGAGCATTTCCAGCACCAGAAACGCGATCATGTATTCCTTGACGCGCCTGGTCACATACCACGAGGCCAGAATGCAGATGGGCATGAGGAAGGTGGTGAGGATGACGAAGGGCATGGAGATGCCGTCCACGCCCATGCGATAGCCGAAGAGGCCCGGAATCCAGTCATGGGTTTCGGTGAACTGGAAACCAGCCACGCCGGACTTGAAGCCGAAGAGCACCACCAGCGACAGAAGGAAGGTGGCCAGCGTGGTCCAGAGGGCGGTCCAGCGGGCGTAATTGTCGGCGGCGGCGTCATCGCCACGGGCCAAGAGAATGGCCGCCACGCCGACCAGCGGCAGGAAGGTGATGAGGGAGAGAATGGGCCAGGACATCAGTGCGCTCCCCCGAAGCTGAACCAGGTGATGAGGGCGGCGGCCCCCAACAGCATGGCAAAGGCGTAATGATAGACATAACCGGTCTGGAGCTTCACCGCGCCACGCGTGATGTCGGCAACGCGGGCCGCAACGCCATCCGGCCCCAGACCGTCAATGACCGCGCCGTCGCCCTTCTTCCACAGGAAGCGGCCCAGGCGCTTGGCCGGGTTGACGAAGAGGAAATCGTAAAGCTCGTCGAAGTACCACTTGTTGAGCAGGAAGCGGTAGAGCGGCTCCAGCCCTTCGGCGAAGTATTTCGGCAGGGCCGTGTTGACGATGTAGAAGAGCAGCGCCACCAGGAAGCCGACGACCATGGCGACGAAGGGCGAAAGCTTCACCCAGCCCGGCACGTCGTGCATGTGGTGCACGATCTCGTTGTCGGCGAGACGGGTGATGGCCTTGCCCCAGAAGGTCGCCTCTTCGTGACCGATGAAATAGTTCTGGAACAGCAGACCCGCCAGCAGTGCGCCCGCCGCCAGCACATAGAGCGGCACCAGCATGACCTTCGGACTTTCATGGACATGGGCCATGACCTCGCGGTCGGCCCGGGGCTTGCCATGGAAGGTGAGGAAGGCGAGGCGCCAGGAATAGAAGGAGGTGAAGAGGGCCGAGACCACCAGCAGGAAAAAGGCCAGCGTGCCGACCCCGGTGTGGGCGGCGAAGGCGCTTTCGATGATGGCGTCCTTGGAGAAGTAGCCGGCGGTGAAGGGGAAGCCGGTGAGCGCCAGGTTGCCGATGATCATCAGGAGCCAGGTGATGCGGATGTGGGGGGCGAGGCCACCCATCTTGCGCATGTCCTGCTCGCCCGACATGGCGTGAATGACCGAGCCGGAGCCGAGGAAGAGCAGCGCCTTGAAGAAGGCGTGGGT
>CALMUW010000054.1 GCA_937872985.1 uncultured Alphaproteobacteria bacterium | reverse complement strand
CACGCGCTTGACACCCATGCAGGGCTTCTGTGCCGAAACCGCGGGCGCCGCCACACTCTTCGGTGCCACCTGGCTGGGCATTCCGGTTTCCACCACCCACACCATCACCGGGGCCATCGTCGGCGTCGGCGCGGCGCGCCGCGTGTCCGCCGTGCGCTGGAACATCGCCCGCTCCATCGTTGTCGCCTGGGTCATCACCATGCCCATGGCGGGCCTCATCGCCGCGCTGTTCTACTGGCTGGGCAGGCTCATCCTGACATGACCAGGCAGCGGCACGACGACCAGTTTGCGGCGCTGCCGTGGCGCATGGGGATCGGGGTGGAAATCCTGCTCATCACCTCGCGCGAGACCCGGCGCTGGGTCATCCCGAAGGGCTGGCCCATGGGCAAGCTGACGCCCGCCCAATGCGCCGCGCAGGAAGCCTTTGAGGAAGCGGGGGTGGAGGGCATGACCGAGGGCCGGCCCTTCGGTCACTACGCCTATGGCAAGCGCCTGAAGAACGGCAAGGTGCGCGAACTCATGGTCGCGGTCTATCCGCTGCGGGTGGGGCGCGAGCATGCCGACTGGCCGGAGAAGGGCGAGCGCGAGGCACGCTGGTTTGCCGCCGCCGATGCCGCCGATCAGGTGGCCGAACCCGGCCTTGCCGAACTGATCCAGACCTTCGCCCGCCTGAAGTCGGGGATCTGACGCATCATCCCGAAAAGTGCCACGCACTTTCCGGATCAGATGATGCGCAAGAAAGAACCATCATCCCGAAAAGTGCCACGCATTTTTCGGATCAGATGATGCGCAAGAAAGAACCATCATCCCGAAAAGTGCCCCGCGCTTTTCGGATCGGATGATGCGCAAGAAAGAACCATCATCCCGAAAAGTGCCCCGCGCTTTTCGGATCGGATGATGCGCAAGAAAGAACCATCATCCCGAAAAGTGCCCCGCGCTTTTCGGATCAGATGATGCGCAAAGTCCTATCAGCTTTTCCTGGCAGGCCTTTTGGCGGGGGCCTTCTTCGCGGCCTTATTCGCCGGCTTTTTTGCGGCAGCTTTCTTCGCCGGGGGCTTCTTGGCTGCGCCCTTCTTGCCACCCATGCCGGCCCGCGCCGAAAGCAGGGCCACGGCCTGTTCCAGAGTGATCGTCTCGGCATCAAGCCCTGCCGTGATGGTGGCGTTGAGCTTGCCGTGTTTCACATAGGCGCCATAGCGCCCGCTCATCACCGAGACAGGCCCGCCCTCGGGGTGTTCGCCCAATTCGCGCAGGGCCTGCGGGCCGCGCGCCCGGCCCGGACCACGCGCCCGCTTCTCCGCCAGAAGGTCGACCGCCCGGTTGAGTCCGATGGTGTAGACATCTTCGGGATCCTTGAGGTTCACATAGGTGCCGTCATGCAGGATGAAGGGGCCGAAGCGCCCGAGGTTGGCGATGACCGGGGTGGCCGTCTCGGGATGGAGCCCCACCTCGCGCGGCAGCGACAGAAGCTTGAGAGCGAGGTCCAGATCAATGGCGCTGGCGTCGCGCCCCTTGGGGATCGAGGCGCGGCGCGGCTTTTCGCCCTCCGCCGGTTCACCCAATTGCACATAGGGGCCGAAGCGCCCCTGGCGCCGCGTCACCGTCTCGCCCGTGGCCGGATCAACGCCAAGGGCAATGCCCTCGGGCGGCGCCGCCGCCCCGGCATCGGCGCCCGCCGTGTTGGGCCGGTTGTAATTGCAGTCGGGGTAATTGGAACAGCCGATGAAGGAGCCGAACTTGCCGAGCTTCAGCGACAATTGCCCGCCCGCGCAATTGGGGCAGGCGCGGGGGTGCGAGCCGTCGCCGCGGTCGGGGAAGATGTGGGGAGCAAGGATGTCGTTGAGCGCGTCCAGCACATTGCTGACCCGCAATTCCTTCACGTCATCGACGTTGACCAGGAAGTCGCGCCAGAAATCCCGAAGCACCTGTTTCCAGTCAATCTCGCCGGCCGAAATCCGGTCGAGCTGCTCTTCCAGATTGGCGGTGAAATCATATTCCACATAGCGCCGGAAGAAGGCCTCCAGAAAAGCCGTCAGCACCCGGCCCTTGTCCTCCGGGATCAGCTTCTTGCGGTCAATCCGCATGTAGCCGCGGTCGCGCAGGGTGGAGAGAATGGAGACATAGGTGGAGGGCCGGCCGATCCCCAGCTCTTCCAGCTTCTTGATCAGCGACGCCTCGGAATAGCGCGGCGGCGGCTCGGTGAAATGCTGGTTGGCGGCCAGCTTGTGCACGCCCACCGTGTCGCCCCGGCTCATCGGCGGCAGGCGCTTTGAATCCTCATCCTCGGCATCGTCCAGCCCCTCGGTATAGACCTTGAGGAAACCCTCGAAGCGGATGACCGAGCCGGTGGCGCGGAAGACATAGTGCTTGCCGTCCGATCCCGGTGCGGCAATGTCGGCCGTGGTGCGCTCGATCTCGGCACTCTCCATCTGGCTGGCGATGGTGCGCTTCCAGATCAGGTCGTAGAGCGCCCACATCTCGCCATCGAGCACGCGCTTCACCTTGCTGGGGTGGCGGGCGGGATCGGTCGGGCGGATGGCCTCGTGCGCCTCCTGGGCGTTCTTGGCCTTGGTGACATAGGTGCGCGGACTGGAGGGCAGGAAGGGTTCGCCGAAGTTCTTGAGGATGGCGTTGCGCGTGGCGGCCACCGCCTCCGGCGCCATGTCCACGCCGTCGGTTCGCATATAAGTGATGAGGCCCACCGTCTCGCCCTCGATGGTCACGCCTTCGTAAAGTTTCTGAGCCAATTGCATGGTGCGCGACGACGAGAACCCGAGCTTGCGCGAGGCCTCCTGCTGCAGGGTAGAGGTGCGGAAGGGCGGATAGGGGTTGCGCCGCGTCGGCTTGCTTTCCAGCGAATCCACCGTGAAGCGCGCGCCCTTCAGCGCCCGCTCGATGGTCCGGGCCTCGGCCTCGCTGCCGATGTCGAGCTTGGCCAGCTTCTTGCCGTTGACCGAACTCAGCCCGGCCTGGAACTCATCGCCCCGTGGCGTCGCCAGGGTGGCATCCACCGTCCAGTATTCCTGGGCCTTGAAGGCCTCGATCTCCAGTTCCCGGTCGCAGATGAGCCTGAGCGCCACCGACTGCACCCGGCCCGCCGAACGCGAACCCGGCAGCTTGCGCCACAAGACCGGCGACAGGGTGAAACCCACCAGATAGTCGAGCGCCCGGCGTGCCAGATAGGCGTCCACCAGCGCCTCGTCGACGGCGCGCGGATGGGCCATGGCCTCCAGCACGGAATTTCTGGTGATGGCGTTAAACACCACGCGCTGCACGGTTTTGCCCTTGAGCGCGCCCTTCTTTTTCAGCACCTCCAGCACATGCCAGGAAATGGCCTCGCCCTCGCGGTCGGGGTCGGTGGCGAGGATCAGGCGGTCTTCATTTTTCAGCGCCGTGGCGATGTCGCTGAGACGCTTGGCGGCCTTGCCGTCCACCTCCCAGTCCATGGCGAAGTCCTCATCGGGGCGGACCGAGCCATCCTTGGGCGGCAGGTCACGCACATGGCCATAGGAGGCCAGGACGGTGAAATCCTTGCCGAGATATTTGTTGATGGTTTTGGCCTTGGCCGGAGATTCGACGACGACGACGGTCATTCACTGCCCTGATTTGGTCGGCTGGCCTCATAGACGCCTTCGCCGGGGGTGGCAAGCCGGACGGCTGACAGGCAAAAGTCAAAAATTTTCACGAGTTTCTACTTATGGTTTCTTTCCCCTGTGACAGACTGGCATATTCTGCGCTTGCAAAGGCAAAATTATCAACCCAAGGTGTATTTCATGTCCAAGGCCGCCGACTTCACCCCGCCCTGTGACACCGAAGGGGAAGGGGGGAGACGCGCCGCCCGGACGCCGCCTTCCCCCCGCGACACCGCCAATTACATTGCCGACATGGTGCTTGAAATGCGCAACATGGCCAAGGCGGCGGGCCTGACCACGCTTCTCGGTCTTCTGGAAGTCACCTTTTATGAGGCCTTTTCGGTGGCAAACCGGGTGGAAATCCCCGAGGCGGAACGCCAGCGGCTGCTCGACCTCGCCAGGATGACGGAAGAGAATGCGCGCCGCTGACCGCCTGCCGGCGGCAACCGAGGCTGGCTCACTGCCGGTCGTTCTACAGATCGTGTTTCTTCCCGCCCACCGGTTCGGTGTGGGCGATGACCCGGCACAGGTCGGGGAAACTCTCCTGCAAGCCGTTCTCGATTTCATCGACCATGTGGTGGACCTTGCGCACCGGCAGCCTGCCGGGGAAGCGGCAATGGTAATGCACGAACAGCCCGTCCTCGGTCTGGCGCACCCGCACGTTATGAATGTCGCGCAAGGCCTTCTGGCGTTTGGCCAGGGCCGCCAGCCGCGCCTCGACCTTCCGGGTCAGGGCGGGTGAGGCCGATGTGCCGGCAATGAGGCGCAGGGGCTGCGGTTCGATGTGGGTTTCCACCTCCACGTCCTGGCCCAACTCGGCGCGCACCGCCATTTCAAGCGCGGTGGCCTGATCGTGGGCTTGTCCCAGTGGCGTGTCGCCCTCCACCTCCAGGTCGAAGCTCACCGCCAGGCGGCCATCGATCTGCTGCACCGTGAGGTGATGGATCGCCATGCCGCGCTGCTGGGCGATGAGTTCGATCTTGTCGAAGGCCGTCTCGCTGTCGAGCGCCACCGGATTGGGCGTCACCAGCACATCCGCACCGGGATAGGCCTCCGCCACCGCGCGGGCGACGGCCTGGCGCAGGCGGTTGACGCTTTCCACCGGCATGGTGCGCGCCAGATCGGCGGTGAGGTTGACGAACAGCGTCGCGCCCGCGGGGCGGATGCGCAACTGGCTGATGCTGAGCACACCCGGCACCCGTTCGGCCACGGCGCGGATGGCGTCCGTGGCACCGTCAGGGGCCGTGTCGAGCAGCGTGTCCAGCGTCCGCTTGCCCAGATCCCAGCCGGCATGGGCAATGAAAACGGAAACGATCAGGGCGGCGATGGAATCGGCGAAGGGCACCTTCAGCCACACCGCGCCAAGACCGAGCAAAACCACCAGCGACGACCACATGTCGGTGGAGAAGTGCAGCGCGTCCGCCTCAAGCGCCTGTGACCCCGTCTGCCTGGCCACCTTCATCAGGGCCCGCGAGCGGTTGAAGTCGATGAAGACCGACAGGGCTATGATCGCCACCGCCCACCACGTCACAATGACGTGCTCGCCTTCGCCCATGAGACGCTTCACCGCCTCCACCACGATCCAGCCGGTGGTGACGAAGAGCAGCGCAGTCTCCACCAGGGCCGCGATGCTTTCCACCTTGGCGTGGCCGAAGTGATGCTTGTCGTCGGCCGGCTGGTCGGCCCAGCGCACGGCAAAGAGCGTGATGATGGTGGCGCCAAAATCGATGATGCCGTGGATGGCCTCGGACAAGATGCCGAGCGAGCCGGTGGCGATGGCCGCGAAAAACTTGGTGAAGGCAAGACCGGCACTTGCCAGCATGGAGAAGAATGCCACCCTCTGCTTGTCGGGCGGGTCTTCGCCCGGGTGGGCTTGGGCGTGATGATCATGGGCCATGGCGGCGTGTCATACGCCATTGCGGCAGCGGCGCAAGGGCCGCGGATCACGTCATGGGGCCAGAAATATGGTGCGGCTGGCCGCTTGAGGGGCGGAGCCAAATCAGATTGGGATCACCTTCCCATGAGCAACACCGCCGAAGCTGCCCCACCGCTTGCCGCCGCGCCCGCGCGCCGGGCGGGGGCCTATACCTTCGGCTTTCTCTTCGCGTCTGAAAGTCTGGTGCGCGCCTTCAATGCCAGTGTGCTGTCCATTCAGGCCCATGACCTTCTGGGATCGAGCCAGAAAGTCTCGGTCCTCTCCACCGCGGTTTCGCTCGCGGTTCTGGCGGCCACGCTCAACCTGCCGAACCTGCTGCGGCGGCTTTCCGCCCGGCACGCCTATTTCTTCGGCATCACGCTGCTGGTCACGGCCAGCCTGCTCATCGCCAGTTTTACGCTGCCCGGTCAGGCGTTCGGCGTTTTCCTGCGCAACACCGGGGCCGCCGTGCTTCAGGTCATGCTGTCGCTCTACATCCTCGACAATATCCCGCGCGACCGTCTGGCCGAGACCGAGCCCCTGCGCCTGACCTTCTCGGTCGTTTCCTGGACCGTGGGTCCGGCGGCGGGTGTCTGGCTCTACACCCGCCACGGTCCCCTTGGACCGCAAATCGCCGCCATCGTCGCGGCTCTCGTCCTCATCGTCTTTTTCGCCCGGCTGCGGCTGGCCGAACCCCGCGCCCAGGCCGCGGTGGCCAATCGACCCTACCATGCCCTCGCCAATGTCCGCCGTTTTGCCGCCCAGCCGCGCCTCAGGCTCGCCTGGATCATTGCCTTTGGCCGCTCCTGTTTCTGGAGCGGCCTGTTCATCTACGGCCCGCTTCTCATGCTGGAGGGCGGCGAAAGCAAGATGGCGGCGGGCCTGCTCTTGTCCCTCAGTCAGGCCATGCTGCTCATCACCTTTCTCTATGGCAGGCTGGCGCGCCACATGGGCGTGCGCCGGGTCATCACCCTCTGCCTGGTGCTGGCGGCGGGCTTCTCCTTTGCCGCCGGCGTGGCAGGCCCCGCGCACCCCCTGATGGCGGGCGGGCTCCTGCTGGCCGGCGCGCTGGCCACCACCGGGCTGGATGGCGTCGGCGGCATTCCCTTCCTGCGCGCAGTGCGCCCGCACGAAAAAACCCGCATGGCCGCCGTCTATCGCACATTCATCGAGGTCTCCGAGATCATCCCCGGCTTCATCTTCGCCCTCATTCTGTCGCTCTGGGACTTGGGCGCGGCCTTCATGGTCCTCGGCTGCGGCCTTGCCGTGGTGGCGGGCTATGCCTGGCATTACCTGCCCAAATCCCTGTGATAGGCTGGGGCAGGAGACTCACCATGGCCAAACCCATTCTCTACGTCGGCAATCGCAACTATTCCTCCTGGTCGCTCCGGCCCGCCATGATGCTGGCCATGGCCGGCATCGACCATGAGCAGAAGCTCATCCGCCTGGGTGAGCCGGGCTTTGGCCGCGCCATCCGCCGCATTTCCGGGGCCGGGCAGGTGCCGGTGCTGGTCCACAACAAGCTGACCGTGTGGGATACCCTCGCCATCATGGAATATCTGGCCGAGACCTGGCCGGACCGGCCGGTCTGGCCGAGGAACAGGGCGGCCCGCGCCATGGCCCGCTCGCTCTGCGCGGAAATGCACGCGGGTTTCCGCGCCCTGCGTTCAGCCCTGCCCATGAACCTGCGCCGCCCGGTGAAAGCCATCGCTCTCAACCCGGCGGTGACGGCCGACATCGCGCGTCTCGAAACCATCTGGAAAATGGCGCGCGCCGCCCACGGCAAGGGGGGACCATTTCTTTTCGGCCGCTTCTCGGCGGCGGATGCCTATTTCACCCCCGTGGTGACGCGGCTCGAAACCTATGACGTGAAGGTGGCGCGCCCCACCCGCGACTATATGAACGCTGTCATGGCCACGCCCGCCTTCCATGACTGGAAGGCCATGGCCCTCAAGGAACCCTGGGTCTTGCCGGAAGACGAGGTGGACTGAAAGCCGGGATCAACCTGACTTTTCATCCACTCATCAAAAGTCAGATAAGGTGCTCGCCAGCAAGAGATTAGAGCGGTGGCTTTCAGCCATCAAAGGTAAAACCTCTCTAGCGGATATAGCAGACCACCGAACGTTTTTTGACGTTCACCATGGGGTAAACAATGCTTCCCGGATACTTCTTGCGGCACAGTTCCGCCGCCTGCTTGATCAATTGCTGACTGTTGGCCCCAGGCGGCCGCTTGGAGGATTTTGCCTGACTGTCGGCAAGCGGCCAACACACAAGAGCTATCAGGGCAAGGGATAGCGCAACCAATTTCATCACATTCTCTCCCGGCGTTCTCTTTCACTTTCAAACCTGCCTGATCAACCGGCAGGCTAATGACATGGTAGACGGCCACTCCGATCTATAGGGAAATACTTCCCCATAAGATAAGATAGTCACTCACTTAGTCTTCCGCGCAAAGACAGTAGAGGTAAACGCGAAAAATTACAGATGTCAATTTGTCATTGCGTAGAGACCCGCCCGCCGCTGTGGCGGATCAGCCGCCCCGCCAGTTCCAGTTCCAGCAGCAAGCCCACGACCGTGCGCGGGGCAAGGCCGCTTTCGCGGATCAGGTCATCGACCTCGATGGGCGTGGGGGACAGCAGATGGGCCACATCGTCGACATCATGCGCCTCCGCCTCCGCCTCGGCGCCAGCGAACAGCACATCCTCATCCTGTTCGAGGAACGAACCCTGCACCGGCTCGATGCGGGGCGGGCAGGCGGCCAGGGCTTCGATCACATCCCGCGCCGAGGTGAGCAATTGCGCGCCCTCGCGGATCAGCCGGTTTGACCCCTCGCAGCGCGGATCGAGCGGCGAGCCGGGGGCGGCAAAGACCTCGCGGCCCTGTTCCGCCGCCAGCCGCGCCGTGATGAGCGAGCCGGAGCGCAGCGCCGCCTCCACCACCACGGTGGCCAGCGCCATGCCGGAGATGATGCGGTTGCGGCGCGGAAAATGCTCGGCCATGGGGGCCGCGCCGGGCGGCATTTCCGACATCAGCAGGCCGCGGGTCGCAATGTCGGCAAAGAGCGCGCCGTTCTCCGGCGGATAGACATGGCCGATGCCGCCCGCCACCACCGCAACCGTGCCCTTGGCCAAGGCCGCCTGATGGGCCGCCGTGTCGATGCCGCGCGCCAGACCGGAGGCAACCACATAGCCCGCCTCGCCCAGTTCCGCCGCCAGCGTGCGGGTGAACTTCAAGCCTGCGGCAGAGGCATTGCGCGCCCCGACGATGGCCACCGCCGGCCGCGCCGCCAGTTCCGCAACACCCTTGATGCAGAGCAGAGGTGGCGCACCATGAATGTGGCGCAAGGGTTCGGGATAACCATCCTCGCCCGCCGCCACATGGCGCGCGCCCAGGGCCAGGGTCTTCGCCATCTCGTCCTCGGCCTCGGCCCGCGTGGCCAGCCCCAGCGGACGGCCCAACCCGCCCTTCCTGGACAGATGCGGAATGGCCTCCAGCGCCGCCGCCGCTGAACCGTAGCGCCCCATCAGCCGCGCGAAGGTGACCGGCCCGACGTTCTCACAGCGTGACAGGCGCAGCCAGTCCAGCCGCTCCGCATCGGAAAGGCGGCGCGGCGCCATGGCTCACTTGGCCTTCGTGCCGAGTGATATTTTTGGTTCGGTTCCAGCAAGAAGCCTGGAAATATTGGCGCGGTGGGTGAAGAAGATGACCGCCGCGATGAGCGCCACCGGCACCACCAGATCCCCGCGCCCGAGCGCCCAGGCCCAGAGCGGCGAGGCCGCCGCCGCCGCCAGGGCCGACAGCGAGGAAATGCGCAGCAGGAAGGCCAGCCCCAGCCACACCACCAGGAAGGCCAGGCCCAGCGGCCAGTAGAGGCCGAAGAGAACGCCGATATTGGTCGCAACCCCCTTGCCGCCCTTGAAGCCCAGCCACACCGGCCAGAGGTGGCCCGCAATGGCGGCAAGACCCGCCACCACCGCCGCCGTCGGCCCCAGCCAGTATTGCGCGATGACCACCGGCACGAAGCCCTTCAGCGCATCGAACAGCAGGGTGAGGGCCGCCACCTTCTTGCTTCCGGTGCGCAGCACATTGGTGGCGCCGATATTGCCGGAGCCGATGGCGCGCACATCGCCCAGACCCGCCGCCCGGGTGAACAGCAGGCCGAAGGGAATGGAGCCGTTGAGATAGCCAAGCACTGCCGCGAGAAAGAGGTTCATGGCCGCTCCTGTGATGCCAGAGTGAAGACGCTGCGCCCGGCCACCACGGTTTCCACCGCGCGGCCCTCCAGCGTGCGCCGCTCGAAGGGCGAGTTCTTGGAGCGCGACCGCAGGGTCAGGTCCGAAACCGTCCACGACCGGTTGATGTCGACGAGGGTGAAATCCGCCGGGGCACCGGGGGCGAGCCGCCCCGTCTCCAGGCCCAGGAGCTGCGCCGGACGGTGGCTCATGGCCTCCGCCAGACGGGCCAGAGTCACGCCCTCGTTGTGGTGCAGCGACAGGGCCGCCGACAGCAGGGTCTCCAGCCCGACGACGCCGAAGGCCGCCTCGGCGAAGGGCAGACGCTTGGTGTCGGCGCTCTGCGGATCATGCGACGACACGATGATGTCGATGGTGCCATCCTTGAGGCCCGCCACCAGCGCCTGACGGTCGGCCTCGCGGCGCAAGGGCGGCGACAGCTTGAAGAAGGTGCGATAAGCCCCGATGTCGGTCTCGTTCAGCACCAGATGATGCACCGAGACCCCGCAGGACACCGGCAGGCCGCGGGCCTTGGCGGCGCGCATCACCTCCACCGCGGCGGCGCACGAAATCTGTGCGGCGTGATAGCGCGCCCCCGTCATCTCCACCAGGCGCAGGTCGCGCTCCAGCATGATGACCTCGGCCATGGCGGGATTGCCGGAAAGGCCCAGCCGGGACGCCATCTCGCCTGCGTTCATCACGCCGGAGGATAATGTCGGCTCCTCCACATGCTGCACCACCAGCATGTCGAAGTCGCGGGCATAGGTCAGCGCCCGACGGAAGACATTGGCATGGGCCACAGCCTTGGTGCCATCGGTCACTGCCACCGCGCCTGCCTCCTTCAGCAGGCCCAGTTCACACATCAATTCGCCCTTGCAGCCCTTGGTGATGGCCCCCATGGGGGCGACCCGCACCAGTGCCGTGTCGCGGGCGCGGCGCATGACGTAATCGACGATGGCCGCCTCATCCATCACTGGCTCGGTGTTGGGCATGACGATCATGGTGGAAACGCCGCCCGCCGCCGCCGCCCCGGAGGCCGAGGCCAGCGTCTCGCGGTATTCGCTGCCGGGTTCGCCGGTAAACACGCGGGCATCGATCAGCCCAGGCATCAGCACCAGCCCGCTGGCGTCATGAATTTCGGTGGTCGCGCCCACCGTGTCGCGCGTCACCTTGGGCCCCACCGCCAATATCCAGCCGTCCTCGATGACGATGCCGCCCATGCCTGAAAGGCCCTGGGCCGGGGCCACGATTTCGGCGTTGAGCCAGGCGCGGCGCGAAGACCGGTTGGGGGTCATGCCACACCTCCCGCGCGCCGGTTGCGTGACAGCGCATCCAGCACCGCCATGCGCACCGCCACGCCCATCTCCACCTGTTCGCGGATCACCGACTGCGCCCCGTCGGCCACTGATGAGTCAATCTCGATCCCCCGGTTCATGGGGCCGGGGTGCATGACCAGCGCGCCCGCCTTGGCCAGCTTTAGCTTTTCCTCGGTCAGGCCGTGGAAGCGGTAGTATTCGCGCTGCGACGGCACGAAGGCCCCGCTCATGCGCTCCACCTGCAGGCGCAGCATCATCACCACATCGGCCCCGGCAATGCCTTGCTCCATGGTGGTGAAAACCGTGGTGCCGAAATTGGCGACACCAGAGGGCAGGAGGGTGGAAGGGGCCACCACCCGCACCTCGGCCCCCATGCTGGTGAGCAGGTGAATGTTGGAGCGCGCCACCCGGCTGTGCACCACGTCGCCGCAGATGGCGACCGTCAACCCCTCCAGCCTGCCGAAATGGTTGCGGATGGTCAGTGCATCGAGCAATCCTTGCGTCGGGTGTTCATGCTGGCCGTCGCCGGCATTGATCACATGGCAGGAAACCTTCTGCGCCAGCAGTTCCACCGCGCCGGAGGACTGGTGCCGCACCACCAGAAAATCCGGGTGCATGGCGTTGATGGTCATGGCCGTGTCCAGCACCGTCTCGCCCTTGGAGATGGACGAGGTGGAGACCGCCATGTTCATGACATCGGCCCCGAGCCTCTTGCCCGCGATCTCGAAGCTGGACTGGGTGCGGGTCGAGGCCTCGAAGAACAGGTTGACCTGGGTCTGGCCCGTGAGGATGTCGCTTGCCTTCTCCGACTGCCGGTTCACGTTGACATAGGTCAGCGCCAGGTCGAGCAGGGCGGTGATTTCACTGGGAGAAAGGTCGCCGATGGCCAGCAGGTGCTGGCTGCGGATCAGGGGAACGCGGGGGGGCTGGCGGCTCATTAAAACAGGCTGCTTAGGCGGGTTTCCCGCCCCCCGCAAGGCCCGTGATGGCGCTGTGGAGATTGTCCTACCCGCCGCAGGCGCGGCCCGCCACGATGACCACGGGCAGGGTGAAGAACGAGGCAACCGTCTGCACCGTCAAGGCCGAGGCGACCAGCGGCGCGTCGCCGCCCATCTGCCGGGCCAGAACATAGCTGCTCATGGCCGTGGGCACCCCGGCACAGACGAGGCAGGCCATCAGCGCCGGCCCGGAAACGCCGAGCGACAGGCCGATCAGCAATGCCAGTGCCGGGGTCGCCAGCAGTTTCAGTCCGGCGGAAGCCCAGAGGGCGGGTGCCATGTGCTTCAGGCTGGTGCCCGCCAGCCCGGCCCCCACCACCAGCAGGCCGGTGGGGATGGAGGCCGTGCCGAGCATGGAAAGTGTCGTCAGCACTGGTGGATAGACAGGAAGCCGCAGAAAATTGATGAGCAGCCCAGCGGCGATGGCGATGATGAAGGGATTGCGCGCCACGGCCCTGAGAGTATTCCTCAGGCTGGGCTTGGCCCCCGCGGCATTGCGCGAAACCACCATGACCGCGAAGACATTGGCGACCGGCACCAGCGCAGCCATGATGACCGCCACCAGCGCCACGCCCTGCGGCCCCTCCAGCTTGGCGAGGATGGGCAGCGCGATGAAGGAGTTCCAGCGCGTGGCGCTCTGGAACAGGGAGGAGAAGGCCGGACCGTTCATGCCCAGCCAGCTCATCAGCAGGGTCTGAAAGGCGAGCAATCCCAGCGCCACCGCCAGAAAAGCGCCGACGATGGTGACCGCCATGCCCGACAGGGGCAGCGAGCGAATGTCCGAGGTGATGAGGGTTTGGGCCAGCAATGCCGGGAACAGCACAAAATAGCCAAGCTGCTCCACCCCGCGCCAGCTCTCGGCGGGCACCCAACCCGCCCGCACCAGCACGAACCCCAGGCCGATCAGCAGAAAGACCGGCAGCAGCGTTTCCAGCACCAGCATCATGGCAGGCTGTCCAGTGCCGACTGCAGGATGTAGGCGGCCGCCAGCTTGTCCACCGCCGCGTCACGCTTGGCCCGCGACAGGTCGGCCTCCAGCATGACCCGCTCCACCGCCACGGTGGACAGCCGCTCGTCCCAGAAAACAACCGGAAGGACCGTGAGGCGGGCGAGGTTTCGGGCGAAGGCGCGGGTGGACTGGGCGCGCGGCCCCTCGGAGCCGTCCATGTTGAGCGGCAGGCCCAGCACGATGAGCCCGATATCTTCGGCGGCGGCAAAGCCAGGGAAGATCTCCGCATCGGCGGGGAACCCGGGGGGCGCGCATGGCCGCCGGGGGGGGGGGCGGGGCCCCCGCCCCCCCCCCGTTGGCCCCCCCGCGCGG
>CALMUW010000053.1 GCA_937872985.1 uncultured Alphaproteobacteria bacterium | reverse complement strand
GTGAAGGCGGCCGCACCGTCGGCGCCGGCGTCGTCGCCAAGATCACGGAATAAGGTAGGGTAAACCCATGCAACGCCAGAATATCCGTATCCGTCTCAAGGCGTATGACTTTCGGATTCTCGATACGTCGACGCGCGAGATCGTGAACACGGCCAAGCGCACGGGCGCGCAGGTGCGCGGCCCCGTGCCGCTGCCCACGCGGATCGAGAAGTTCACCGTGAACCGCTCGCCGCACGTGGACAAGAAGAGCCGCGAACAGTTCGAAATGCGGACTCACCGCCGCCTTCTGGACATTGTGGACCCGACCCCGCAGACGGTGGACGCGCTGATGAAGCTCGATCTGGCCGCCGGTGTTGATGTTGAAATCAAGCTCTAATTCTTTCAGAGCTTTCGAGGAGTGAAGCGATGCGTTCTGGTCTCATCGCAGTGAAGCTGGGAATGACACGGATCTACACGGAGGAGGGCGTTCAGGTGCCCGTCACCGTGTTGAAGGTGGACAATTGCCAGGTGGTTGCGCAGAAGACGGCGGAGAAGGACGGCTACACCGCCCTTCAGCTGGGGGTTGGCGTGCCGAAGGTGAAGCGCCTGACCAAGGCCGAGCGCGGCCACTTTGCCGCCGCCAAGGTCGAACCCAAGCGCAAGCTGCAGGAATTCCGGGTGTCTCCCGACAATACCATGCCGGTTGGCTCCGAGGTGACGGTTGATCACTTCGTTCCCGGCCAGTTCGTGGACGTGACCGGCACCTCCATGGGTAAAGGTTATGCCGGCGGCATGAAGCGCTGGAACTTCGGCGGTCTGCGCGCCACGCACGGCGTGTCCATCAGCCACCGTTCCATCGGTTCCACCGGTAACCGCCAGGACCCCGGCAAGGAGTTCAAGAACAAGAAGATGCCGGGTCATCTCGGTGTCGAAACGGTCACCACGCAGAACATCGTGGTGGTCAAGACTGACAAGGATCGCGGCCTCATTCTCGTCAAGGGTTCGGTGCCCGGCGTGAAGGGTGGTTGGGTTTCGGTGCGTGACGCGGTGAAGCGCAAGCTTCCCGAAGGTGCGCCGCGTCCGGGTGCCTTCAAGGCTCCGGCTGAAGCCGCCGCGCCGGTGAAGGAGTAAGCCCGTCATGAAAGCGGACATCAAAACCATTGACGCCGGCAAGGCGGGCAGCGTGGATCTGCCGGACCACATCTTCGGTCTGGAACCGCGCGCCGACATCATCCATCGCGTCATCCAGTGGCAGCTGAACAAGCGCCAGCAGGGCACGCATCAGGCCAAGAGCCGCGGCGAGATCAACCGCACCACCAAGAAGCTGGGCAACCAGAAGGGTGGCGGCGGGGCGCGTCACGGGTCGCGCAAGGCCGGCATTTTCGTCGGCGGCGGCAAGGCCTTCGGTCCCCGTTTCCGCAGTCACGAGACCGCGCTGAACAAGAAGGTGCGCGCGCTTGGCCTGCGCCATGCGCTGTCGGCCAAGGTGAAGGCTTCCGACCTGATCATTCTCGACAAGGCGGAGCTGGACAAGGCCAAGACCAAGGCGGTGAAGGAAGCCTTCGCCAAGCTTGGTCTGGTGAACGCCCTGATCATCGACGGTGCGGCGGTAAACGAAGGTTTCGCCAAGGCGGCGCGCGGCGTGCCGAACATTGACGTGCTGCCCATTCAGGGCATCAACGTTTACGACATCCTGCGCCGCAAGAGCCTGGTTCTGACCAAGGCGGCGGTGGAAGCTCTGGAGGCTCGCTTCAAATGAGCAAGGAACACTATTACGACATCATCAAAAGCCCGGCGGTGACCGAGAAGGGCACCATGGTTTCGGAGACGAATACCGTGGTGTTCAATGTCGCCGCCAGCGCCACCAAGCCGGAGATCAAGAAGGCCGTCGAAGGCCTGTTCGGGGTCAAGGTGAAGGCGGTGAACACGCTGGTGCGCAAGGGCAAGGTCAAGCGGTTCCGTGGCCGGCCGGCGCAGCTTTCCGACGTGAAGCGCGCCTATGTGACCCTGGAAGAGGGTCAGCGCCTCGATGTGACCACGGGCCTGTGAGGGATTGAGGTAAATCATGGCACTCAAGACATTCAACCCCACCAGCGCCGGGCGCCGCCACCTGATCCAGGTGGACCGTTCCGGCCTGTACAAGGGCAAGCCGGTCAAGTCGCTGGTTGAAGGCCAGAACAAGAACGGCGGCCGCGGCAACACCGGGCGCATCACCTCGCGGCGCAAGGGCGGCGGCCACAAGACGGCCTATCGCCTGATCGATTTCAAGCGCACCAAGATGGATATGACGGCGACGGTGGAGCGGCTGGAATATGATCCGAACCGCACCGGCTTCATCGCCCTCATCAAGTATGAGGACGGCACGCTGTCCTACATCCTGGCGCCGCAGCGTCTCGCCGCGGGCGACACGGTGGTTTCGGGCCAGAACGTGGACGTGAAGCCCGGCAATGCCATGCCCATGGGCAACATGCCGGTGGGCACCATCATCCACAACATCGAGACGAAGCCCGGCAAGGGCGGCGCTCTGGCGCGCTCGGCCGGCGGCTATGCCATGCTGGCGGGCCGCGATCAGGGCTATGTCATCATCAAGCTGAAGTCCGGCGAAACCCGCATGCTTCCGGCCGCCTGCATGGCGACGGTGGGGGCGGTGTCCAACCCTGACCACGTCAACGAGATCGTGGGCAAGGCGGGCCGCATGCGCTGGCTCGGCAAGCGCCCGGTGTCGCGCGGCATTGCCCGCAACCCGGTGGACCACCCGAACGGTGGCCGCACCAACGGCGGCAAGCACTGGGCGACCCCCTGGGGCAAGCCGACCAAGGGCAAGAAGACCCGGACCAACAAGTCCACCCAGAAATTCATCGTGCGCAGCCGCCACGATCGCAAGAAGTCGAGCTAAGAGGTAAACCGTGGCACGTTCGCTCTGGAAAGGCCCGTTCGTTGACGGGTATCTCTTGAAGAAGGCCGATGCGGCCCGCTCTGGCGGCCGCAACCAGGCTGTCAAGACGTGGAGCCGCCGCTCCACCATCCTGCCGCAGTTCGTGGGCCTGACCTTCCAGGTTCACAACGGCAACAAGTTCATCCCCGTGCTGGTATCGGAGGAAATGGTCGGTCACAAGCTCGGCGAGTTCGCGCCGACCCGGACCTTCAAGGGCCATTCGGTGTCAGACAAGAAGGCGACGAAGTAAGGTCATGAGCAAGCCCAAGACAAAACGCGCGCTTGGCGACAATGAGGCGAAGGCCGTCACCCGGTCGATCCGCATTTCGCCGCGCAAGCTGAATGAAGTGGCGGCCGAAATCCGCGGCATGAAGGTGTCCAAGGCGCTGGCGCAGCTGACGTTCTCGCGGCGCCGCATCGCCAAGGATGTCAAGAAGACGCTGGAATCGGCCATCGCCAACGCTGAAAACAACCACGACCTCGACATCAACAACCTGGTGGTGGCCGAGGCCTGGGTGGGCAAGAACCTGGTGATGAAGCGCTGGATGCCGGGCGCGCGCGGCCGTGTCGGCCGGATCGAGAAGTTCTTCAGTGAGCTGACGATCATTGTCCGGGAAGTGAAGGAGGCGGCCTGATGGGTCAGAAAGTCAATCCGATCGGTCTGCGTCTGGGCATCAACCGGACCTGGGACTCCCGCTGGTTCGCCAACAGCCGCGAATATGGCAAGCTCCTGCATGAGGATCGCGCCATCCGCGACTACCTCAAGAAGGAACTGAAGCAGGCCGGCGTGGCCAAGGTTCTGATCGAGCGCCCGCACAAGAAGTGCCGCGTCACCATCTATTCCGCCCGTCCGGGCGTGGTGATCGGCAAGAAGGGTGCGGACATCGAGAAGCTGCGCAAGAAGGTGGCCGAGATGACCTCGTCCGAGGTGCATCTGAACATCGTCGAGGTGCGCAAGCCCGAGATCGACGCCAACCTGGTGGCCGAGAACATCGCCCAGCAGCTGGAGCGCCGCGTGGCCTTCCGCCGCGCCATGAAGCGCGCCGTGCAGTCGGCCCAGCGCATGGGGGCCGAGGGCATCAAGATCACCTGTTCGGGCCGTCTCGGCGGGGCGGAAATCGCCCGTGTCGAATGGTATCGCGAAGGCCGTGTGCCGCTGCACACGCTGCGCGCCGACGTGGACTATGGCGTGGCCACGGCCCACACCGCCTATGGCACCAACGGCGTCAAGGTCTGGATCTTCAAGGGCGAGATCATGGAGCATGATCCCATGGCCCAGGACAAGCGCCAGAACGACACGTCCGACGCTGGCCGCCCGCCGCGCCGCGAGCGCGAAGCGGCGAACGCCTGAGAGTTGAGGTAGCAAAATGCTGCAACCGAAGAAGACAAAGTATCGCAAGGCCCACAAGGGCCGCATTCACGGCAAGTCGACGAGCTGCAACACGCTCGACTACGGCACCTTCGGCCTCAAGGCCATGGAGCCGGAGCGTCTGACCGCGCGTCAGATCGAAGCCGCCCGCCGGGCTCTCGCCCGTGGCATGAAGCGCGCCGGCCGCATCTGGATCCGCGTGTTCCCGGACGTTCCGGTGTCGAAGAAACCGGCCGAAGTCCGCATGGGTTCCGGCAAGGGTTCGACCGAATACTGGGCGGCCCGCGTCAAGCCGGGCCGGGTGATTTTCGAGGTCGACGGCGTGCCGCGCGATGTGGCGGAGGAGTCGCTGCGTCTGGCGGCGGCCAAGCTGCCCATCATCACGCGCTTCGTGGCGCGTCTGGGCGAATAAGGGGAGTCACGGCAATGAAGATGAAGGACGTGAAGGCCCTCAGCAAGGACCAGGTTCAGGACGAAATCCTGAAGCTCAAGAAGGAACAGTTCAACCTGCGTTTCCAGCGGGCGACTGGTCAGATCGATAACACCGCGCGCATCCGTCAGATCCGCCGCGACATCGCCCGTCTCAAGACGGCGCAGTCGCAGGCCGCGGCCGCCAAGTAGGAGAAGAAGAATGCCGAAACGCATCCTGCAGGGTGTCGTCGTCAGCGACAAGAATGACAAGACCATCGTGGTCAAGGTGGAACGCCGCCTGCGCCATCCGGTGCTGAAGAAGACGGTGCGTCTGTCGAAGAAGTATCACGCCCACGATGAGGCCAACACCGCCAAGACCGGCGATGTCGTCCGCATTCAGGAAACCCGGCCCTTGTCGAAGCAGAAGCGCTGGACGCTTCTGGACAAGGTGGCCGAGGGCCAGGGCTAAGGCCGTCGAGAGGAATGGGTGAACCATGATCCAGCAAGAAACCAATCTCGATGTGGCTGACAATTCCGGCGCGCGCCGGGTGCAGTGCATCAAGGTGCTTGGCGGTTCCAAGCGCCGCTACGCCGCCGTGGGCGACATCATCGTGGTGTCGGTCAAGGAAGCCATTCCGCGCGGCCGCGTGAAGAAGGGCTCGGTGATGAAGGCCATCGTGGTGCGGACCGCGAAGGACATCCGCCGTCCCGATGGTTCGGTGATCCGCTTCGACCGCAATGCGGCGGTGCTGATCAACGCGCAGGGCGAACCGGTGGGTACCCGTATCTTCGGGCCCGTGCCGCGTGAATTGCGCGCCAAGAACCAGATGAAGATCATTTCGCTGGCGCCGGAGGTGCTGTGATGGCGAAGCTGAAAATCAAGAAGGGCGACAAGGTTGTCGTCATCGCGGGCAAGGACAAGGGCAAGCAGGGCGAGGTGCTCAAGGTTTTCCCGGTCGAGAACCGCGCGATCGTGTCCGGTGTGAACGTGGCCAAGCGCCATACCCGCCAGACCGCGTCGAACGAGGGTGGCATCATCAACAAGGACATGCCCATCCATATTTCCAATCTGGCGCTGCGCGATCCCAAGACCGGCAAGCCGACGCGTGTGGGTTACAAGACGCTGGCTGACGGCAAGAAGGTGCGCGTTGCCAAGCGTTCGGGAGAAGTGATCAATGGCTGACGAAAAGAAAAAGGCCGACAAGCCGGCGAAGGACGCCGGCAAGCCGGACGCCAAGGCCGCCAAGGCTGCGCCGAAGAAGGCCGACGCGCCTGCGCCCAAGGGCAAAGCCAAGGAGAAACTGCCCGCGGGTTATGTGCCCCGCCTGCAGGAACATTACGCCAAGGTGGTGCGCGGCAAGCTGATCGAGAAGTTCGGCTATACCAATCCCATGCAGGTGCCGAAGATCACCAAGATCGTGCTCAACATGGGCGTGGGCGAGGCGACGCAGGATTCCAAGCTGGTGCAGGTGGCGGCTGACGAGTTGCAGAAGATCGCCGGCCAGAAGGTGGTGATCACCAAGAGCCGCAAGGCCATCGCCCAGTTCAAGATCCGCGAGAACCTGGCCATCGGTGCCAAGGTGACGCTGCGCAAGGCGCGCATGTATGAATTCCTGGACCGCCTGATCACCATCGCGCTGCCGCGCGTGCGTGACTTCCGCGGCCTGCCGGAGCGGAGTTTCGACGGCAATGGCAACTATGCCATGGGCATCAAGGAACACATCATTTTCCCGGAAATCGATTACGACAAGATCGACCGGGTGTGGGGCCTTGATGTGGTGATCTGCACCTCGGCGCGCAGCGACGAAGAAGCCCGCGCGCTCATCGAAGCCTTCAACTTCCCGTTCCGCCGCCCCGCCCGCAAGCAGGCCGCCTGAACGGAAACCGAGATCTGAGGAAGCCACATGGCAAAGACCAGTTCGATTGAGAAGAACGAAAAGCGCCGGAAAATGGCCAAGCAGTTTGCGAACCGCCGCAAAAAGCTGAAGGCTGTGATCCAGAACAAGCAGACGAGCATGGAGGACCGTTTCGCGGCCCAGCTCAAGCTCGCTGCCATGCCGCGCAATTCGGCGCCGACCCGCATTCGCAACCGCTGCGAGGTGACGGGCCGTCCGCGCGCCTACTACCGCAAACTGAAGATGTCGCGTCTGGCTCTGCGTGAGCTGGCCAACCTGGGTCTGATCCCGGGCATGGTCAAGTCGAGCTGGTAAGGAGACGAAGAGATGAGTGTGAACGACCCGATCGGTGATATGCTCACCCGCATCCGGAATGCCCAGGAAAGGGGCAAGTCCAAGGTGTCCTCGCCCGCCTCGCGTCTGCGCGAGCGCGTTCTGGAAGTGCTCCAGAACGAGGGCTTCATCCGCGGCTTCGCCACCACCAAGCTGGATGGCGGCAAGGCCGAACTGGAAATCGAGCTCAAGTATTTCGACGGCGCGCCGGTGATCAAGGAGATCCAGCGCGTGTCCAAGCCTGGCCGCCGGGTCTATGCCTCGGTGGATACGCTGCCAACCATTTACAATGGCCTTGGCATTTCCATTCTTTCGACGCCCAAGGGCGTCATGTCGGATGCAGAAGCACGCGCCCAGAATGTGGGCGGCGAAGTGCTCTGCACCGTGTTCTAAGGGACGGGTGCTATGTCTCGTATTGGCAAGAAAGCAGTTGTGGTTCCGGCGGGGGTTACCGCCACCATCACCGGTCAGACGGTGGCGGTGAAGGGAGCCAAGGGCGAGCTCAAGGTGGTGCTGCCGGAGACGGTCACCATCAAGCGCGGCGACGACGGCATCAAGGTTGATCCGATCAACAAGACCAAGCTGGCGCGTTCGGCCTGGGGCATGTCGCGCACCATGGTGGCCAACCTGATGAAGGGCGTCACCGAGGGCTATTCCAAGACGCTGGAAATCACCGGCGTGGGTTATCGCGCCGCGGTGCAGGGCAAGGTGTTGCAGCTCAACCTGGGCTACAGCCACGACGTCAACTATCCGATCCCCGAGGGCATCGAGATCAAGACGCCGAAGCCCACGGAAATCGTGATCAGCGGCATCGACAAGCAGCGCGTTGGCCAGGTGGCCGCCGAAATCCGCGACGTGCGCGGCCCCGAACCCTACAAGGGCAAGGGTGTGAAGTATGCTGGCGAATACATCTTCCGCAAGGAAGGCAAGAAGAAGTAACGGGTGAACCCATGGCAACCAAGATGACTCCTCTGGCCCGCCGCACGGCCCGCGTCCGCAAGGCGCTGGCAGCGCGTGGCAACCTCCGTCCGCGCCTTTCGGTGTTCCGCTCGTCGAAGAACATCTATGCCCAGATCATCGATGATGCGAAGGGCGTGACGCTGGCTTCGGCCTCGACCCAGGAAAAGGATTTCCGCGCGGGCAAGAAGACCGGTGCCGACACGGCCGCTGCTTCCGCCATCGGCAAGCTGGTGGCCGAACGCGCCATCAAGGCCGGGGTCAAGGACGTGGTCTTTGACCGTGGCGGTTACATTTATCATGGGCGCGTCAAGGCGCTCGCCGAAGCGGCCCGCGCAGGCGGCCTCAATTTCTAATCCGAAGGGCGGATAAACATGGCTAAGGAACGTGGCGAACGGGATCGGGACCGCAAGGACAACCGCGAAGAGCGGGACAGCGAGTTCCTCGACAAGCTCGTTCATATCAATCGCGTGGCGAAGGTGGTGAAGGGCGGCAAGCGCTTCGGCTTCGCGGCTCTCGTCGTCGTCGGCGACCAGAAGGGCCGGGTGGGCTTTGGCCATGGCAAGGCGCGCGAAGTGCCGGAAGCCGTGCGCAAGGCGACCGAAGGGGCCAAGCGCGCGCTGATCCGCGTGCCGCTGAAGGAAGGTCGCACGCTGCATCACGACATCGACGGCCGCTGGGGCGCGGGCAAGGTGACGCTGCGCACCGCCCCGCCGGGCACGGGCATCATCGCCGGTGGTCCGATGCGCGCCGTGTTTGAATCGGTCGGCATGCAGGACGTGGTGGCCAAGTCCAAGGGCTCGTCCAACCCCTACAACATGGTGCGCGCCACCTTTGACGCGCTCCAGAAGCAGGCCAGCCCGCGCTCGGTTGCGGCGCGCCGCGGCAAGAAGGTGTCCGAGGTTCTGCGCCGCCGCGAGGGTGGCGAGACGGTGGCTGAATAAGAGGATTGATCCCCATGTCGAAGCAGGGAAAGACCGTCACGGTCACGCAGATCGCCAGCCCGCAGCGCCGCCCGGCGGCACAGCGCGCCACGCTGGTGGGGCTTGGCCTCAACAAGATCAACCGCAAGAGCACCCTGCCGGATACGCCGGCGGTGCGCGGCATGATCGCCAAGGTTCAGCACCTCGTCCGCGTGGACGGGTAAGCAGGGAATTCAGACCATGAAGCTCAATCAGATCGCCGACAATGCGGGCGCCCGCAAGGCACGCAAGCGCGTGGGCCGCGGCATTGGCTCGGGCCTGGGCAAGACCGCCGGTCGCGGCGGCAAGGGCCAGACCGCGCGCAAGGGCGGCGCCAAGGCCGGGTTCGAAGGCGGCCAGATGCCCATCTATCGCCGCCTGCCGAAGCGCGGCTTCAACAAGCCGAATGCGGTGAGCTATAACGAGGTCAACCTGGGCCAGTTGCAGCGCGCCATCGACGCCAAGAAGCTGGCGGCGGGTGCGGTGACCGAGGCCGACCTGGTCAAGGCCGGGATTATCACCAGGGTCATGGGCGGGGTGCGCCTGCTGGCCAAGGGCGAGATCAAGAAGGCGTTGAACCTGGAAGTCTTCTACGCCACCAAGGCCGCCATCGCGGCAGTGGAAAAGGCGGGCGGCTCGGTGAAGGTGCTGCGTCCGGCGGAAGAGCCGAAGCAGGCTTGATTGCGCATGGCCTGATGCCCACATCTGGGGCTTCACGGTCAGGAATGGGGATGTCTCATGGCGTCAGCGGCTGAACAACTCGCAGCCAATCTGAACTTTGGCGCACTTGCCAAGTCGGAAGATCTGAAGAAGCGCATCTGGTTCACGCTGGGTGCGCTGATCATTTACCGGCTCGGCACCTACATTCCGATTCCCGGCATCGACGCCACGCAACTGGCGAAGTTTGCCGCGCAGAATTCTTCCGGCATTCTGGGCTGGGTGAACGGCCTGGCGGGCGGCGCCCTGGGCCGCATGGCCATCTTCGCCCTCAACATCATGCCCTACATCTCGGCGTCCATCATCATCCAGCTGATGACGTCGATCTCGCCGCAGCTTGAAGCCCTCAAGAAGGAGGGTGAATCAGGCCGCAAGAAGATCAATCAGTACACGCGCTATGGCACGGTGCTGCTGGCGGCCCTGCAAAGCTACGGCATCGCCATGGGCCTCATGGGGCAGGGCAATCTGGTTCTCGATCCGGGGCCGTTCTTTGTTCTGTCCTCGGTGATCACGCTGACCGGCGGCACGGTGTTCCTGATGTGGCTGGGTGAGCAGATCACCTCGCGCGGCATCGGCAACGGCATTTCTCTCATCATCTTCGCGGGCATCGTGGCCAACCTGCCATCCGGCCTTGCGGCTCTTCTGGAACTGGGCCGCACCGGCCAGATGTCGCCGCTCACCATTATCATGGTGGCGGTCATGGCCTTCGCGGTCATCGCCTTCATCATCCTGTTCGAGCGGGCCCAGCGCCGGCTGCTCATCCAGTATCCCAAGCGCCAGGTGGGCATGAAGGTCTATCAGGGCGAAAGCTCGCATCTGCCGCTGAAGCTCAATACCTCGGGCGTCATCCCGCCGATCTTCGCCTCGTCACTGCTGCTCTTGCCGCTGACGGTGGCGAACTTCACCGCGGGGCAGGGGCCGGACTGGCTCAACAGCATCACGGCGGCCCTTGGCCATGGCCGGCCGCTGTTCATGCTGTTCTATGCGGTGCTCATCATCTTCTTCGCCTTCTTCTACACCTCCATCATGTTCAACCCGAAGGAAACGGCGGAGAACCTGAAGAAATACGGCGGCTTCATCCTGGGCATCCGGCCCGGCGAGAAGACGGCGGAGTATATCGACTATGTGCTGACTCGCATCACGGTGATCGGCGCGCTCTATCTGACGGCGGTGTGTCTGCTGCCTGAACTTCTGGTCAACTACACCGGCGTGCCCTTCTATTTCGGCGGCACCTCGCTGTTGATCGTGGTCAGCGTGACGCTCGACACCGTGGCGCAGATCCAGGGTCATCTGCTGTCACAGCAATATGAAGGCCTCATCAAGAAGGCCAAGCTGCGCGGAGGAGGCAAGCGTTGAACATCATTCTGTTGGGTCCGCCGGGCGCGGGCAAGGGCACCCAGGCCAAAATTCTGGAAGACAAGCGCGGCATGAAGCAGCTCTCGACGGGCGACATGCTGCGCGCCGCCGTGGCGGCCGGCACGGAAACCGGCAAGAAGGCCAAGGCCATCATGGAGCGCGGCGATCTTGTGTCCGATGACGTGATCATCGGCATCGTGGCCGAGCGCATGGACCAGCCCGATGTGCAGAAGGGGGCGATCTTCGACGGCTTCCCGCGCACCACGGCCCAGGCCGAGGCGCTGGACAGGATGCTGGCGGGCCGCAAGCAGAAGCTTAACGGCGTGATCGAGATGCGGGTGGACGACGAGGCGCTGGTCCAGCGCATTGTCGGCCGCTTCACCTGCGCCAAGTGCGGGCAGGGTTATCATGATACATTCTCCCGCCCCAAGGCGGACGGGGTGTGCGACGTGTGCGGGGGGACCGAGTTTATCCGCCGCGCCGACGACAACGAGAAGACGGTGCGCGAGCGCCTGGCCGTCTACAACAGGCAGACTGCGCCCCTGGTGGCCTATTACCAGGACAAGGGCAACCTGCATGTGATCGACGGCATGGCTGACATCCATGATGTCACGGGGGCCATCGCGCAGGTTCTGGACCGCTTGTGAGGGGCTTTGCCGGCGCCATCAGGGGCCGGGCGGGGTGTTCCATAAGCGGTTGATAGGGCAAGATTTCCCAGCCCCGGGTCCGCAAGGTCTCCGGGGCTGGCGAGTTGGGCGGATTCTGGCGGGATCGGGTTGACGCAAGCCCGATTCACCTCTAAGGAGGGCGCCAATCTCGGCTTTGACTCAGGGCTGGCTTCGGCGGGGTATGTCTCCGTCTGAGCGCAGCCTTCGTGCCGTCAGGCAGGTGGACTGAGAGTGAACAACAAGCATCAGGGGCAAGCCCTTGAAAAGCTTAGGAGAAATTACGTGGCCCGTATAGCTGGCGTCAATATCCCGACCAACAAGCGCGTTGTCATCGCGCTGCGTTACATCCATGGCATCGGTCCGGTGAATGCCGTGACCATCGTGGACGAGCTCAAGATTCCCCATTCCAAGCGGGTGAACGAGCTTTCCGACGCCGAAGTTCTGGCGATCCGCGAAATCATCGACCGCGACTACGTGGTGGAGGGCGACCTGCGCCGCGAAGTGTCGATGAACATCAAGCGGCTCACCGACCTCGGCTGCTATCGCGGCACCCGTCATCGCAAGGGCCTGCCGGTGCGCGGCCAGCGCACCCACACCAACGCCCGCACCCGCAAGGGGCCGGCCAAGGCCATCGCCGGCAAGAAGAAGTAAGGGCTAGACCATCATGGCTAAGGAAACTGCGCGTCCGCGCCGTAAAGAACGCAAGAATATCTCCTCGGGCGTTGTGCATGTGAACTCCACGTTCAACAACACCCTCATCACCATCACCGACGTGCAGGGCAACACCATCGTCTGGTCGTCGGCGGGCAAGCTCGGCTTCAAGGGGTCGCGCAAGTCGACGCCCTATGCCGCCCAGGTGGCGGGTGAGCAGGCCGCCCGCGCCGCCATGGAACATGGCATGCGCACGGTGGAAGTCGAAGTCTGTGGTCCGGGTTCGGGCCGTGAGTCGGCGCTGCGCGCCTTGCAGGCTGTCGGGTTGCAGGTGACGTCGATCCGCGACGTGACGCCGATTCCGCACAACGGCTGCCGCCCGCCGAAGCGCCGCCGCGTCTGATCCGTGATCGAGCGGCGGGGCTCCCTGCCGCTCCAATATTTTAAACCGACTGTGGGGGGGCCGAGGCCGGCCTCCCGGGACAAACGGGAAAAAACCTATGCATGTGAACCAGAAGAACTGGCAGGAATTGATCCGGCCCAGCAAGCTCGACATTCAGTCGGGGCGTGACCGCCGCCGCTTCGCCACCGTGGTCGCCGAACCGCTGGAGCGCGGCTTCGGCACCACGCTGGGCAATGCGCTGCGCCGCATCCTGCTGTCGTCGCTGCAGGGGGCGGCCATTTCCTCCGTGCAGATCGACGGCGTGCTCCACGAGTTCTCGTCCATCGCCGGGGTGCGTGAGGACGTGACCGACATCATCCTCAACATCAAGGAAATCTCCATTGCCATGCAGGCGGACGGGCCGAAGCGCCTGACCCTGCGCAAGGAAGGCCCCGGCGTGGTCAAGGCCGGCGACATCCAGGCCACGGGCGACATCCAGATCCTCAACCCCGAGCACATCATCTGCACCCTCGACGAGGGCGCGGAAGTGCGCATGGAATTCACCGTCAACACCGGCAAGGGCTATGTCGCCTCCGAGCGCAACCGCCCGGAAGATGCGCCCATCGGCCTGATCCCGGTCGACTCCATCTATTCGCCGGTGCGCCGCGTGTCCTACAAGATCGAGAACACCCGCGAAGGCCAGATCCTCGACTATGACAAGCTGATCATGTCGGTGGAGACCAACGGCTCGGTGTCGCCTGAGGATGCGGTGGCCTATGCGGCGCGCATCCTGCAGGACCAGCTCTCGGTCTTCATCAACTTCGCCGAACCCACCAAGCAGGTGCTGGAAGAGGCGCGGCCCGAACTGGAGTTCAACGCGGCGCTGCTGAAGAAGGTGGACGAGCTGGAACTCTCCGTGCGCTCGGCCAACTGCCTGAAGAACGACAACATCGTTTACATCGGCGACCTGATCCAGAAGACCGAGGCGGAGATGCTGCGCACCCCGAACTTCGGCCGCAAGTCGCTCAACGAGATCAAGGAAGTTCTCGCCCAGATGGGCCTGCACCTCGGCATGGAAGTGCCGAACTGGCCGCCGGAGAACATCGAGGATCTCGCCAAGAAGTTCGAAACCCATTACTGAAGTCCGGCCGTCCCCGGGGCGGCCCGTTGAAGGAGAAGTGTCATGCGTCATGGTTTCAGGGGCCGCCGGTTCAACCGCACGGCAGAGCACCGCACCGCGATGTTCGCCAACATGTCGGCCGCTCTCATCAAGCATGAGCAGATCGTGACGACCCTGCCCAAGGCCAAGGACCTGCGTCCGGTGATCGAGAAGCTGATCACGCTGGCCAAGAAGGGCGGGCTTGCGGCGCGCCGCCAGGCGCTGGCCGAGGTGCGTGACGAGACCCAGGTGAAGAAGCTCTTCGACGTGCTGGCGGTGCGCATGAAGGACCGCAAGGGCGGCTATGCCCGGATCATGAAGGCGGGCTTCCGCTATGGCGACAATGCGCCGCTGGCGGTGATTGAATTCGTCGACCGCGACCCCGCTGAAAAGGGCAAGGACTCCGGCCCCGTCCAGAAGAAGGACGGCGAGGAAGCCCAGGCGGCCTGAGCGCGCCACACCGAATGAACAAGGGCGGGTCGAAGGACCCGCCCTTTCTGTTTGGAGAACTGCTGCAACGGCGGATCAGACGTGATTGACCCGCCGCCACAGTGCCGATCGCCCGGCAGCGCATGCCGGGAGCCCAAAGCATTCAGAGGGTGAACACTTCGTCCACCGTCAGCACATCGTGCAGGCCGTAGCCGTTGAAACGGGTGCGGGTGGAGACGCCATAGGCGCCCAGGGTGCCGAACTCGATGAAGTCGCCGTCGCGCAGGTCAGCCACCAGATCGAGGCGCGCCGGCAAGACATCGAGGGGATCACAGGTGGGGCCGAAGACCTTGTAGCTCTTGGTCGGCCCGGTGACGACCAGGCCATCGCGGATGACGCGGAAGGGCGGTGCCAGTTCCGGCACCTGCATCAGCTCCATCAGCCCGCCATAGACGCCATCATTGATGAAGATGTCGTCGCCGTCGGTGCAGACCAGCTTGACCCGGGTGAGAAGCGACATGCATTCCGCCACCAGCCCGCGGCCCGGCTCGCATTCCAGCAGGGGCAGGGCGCTGCCGAAGAACTTCTGCACCGCCGAGGTGATGATGCGGAAATAGACGGTGGGTTCCGGCGCGGTGGAGAAGAGATAATTGGCCGGGAAGCCACCGCCGACATTGAGCTTGGGAATGGTCATGTCGGCGAGCCTGGTGATGCGGGCCGCCGCCTCGATGTGGCGGACATAGACCTGGGGATCCTTGGTCTGAGAACCCGGATGGAAGGTGAGGAGGGCGAGATAACCCAGCGCCTTGACCCTCTTCAGCAGTTCGGCGGCGACATGCTCCGGCGCGCCGAACTTGGTGGAGAAGTCATGAGCCGATGACGAGGAGCGGTCGCGCGGCAGGACAAAGCGGATGGCGATTTCCACCGTGCTGTCGCCCTGCACGACGGCGTGGATCTTCTCCACTTCCTCGATGCAGTCGGCGGCGAAGCGGCGGCAGGCGAAGTCATGATAGGCACGCTCGATCTCACGGCGCGACTTCACCGGGTTATGGTAGTGGAAGCGGGCCTGGGCCGCGTTGTCGCGCACCAGTTCCATCTCCTGCACCGAGGCGACGTCCCAGGCCTCGATGCCCGCCTCGGCCAGGGTGTGGATGACCTGGGGCGTGGGGTTGGACTTGACGGCATAGGTGACGAGGCCGGGAAAGCGGCTGAGGAAGACATGGGCTTCGGCCTTGAGCGCGGCGGGCGAGAAGCAGAACAGCGGATCATCCGGCGTGAGCGCCGCAGCGACGGCGGCAGCGTCGGCGAATTTTGCCGGAAAGGCCAGAGTCTCGGCGGCGTGGCGGGGCATGGGCGAATTCTCACGTTCTTGATTGGCAAAACAGGCGGCAGATAGAGTGGCGCCATGACGGCGTAAAGACGGTGATCTGTTGCGAAGAGGCTAAAATTCCGTCATTATGACGGCGAAACACGCAAAAGGACGCCATATGGCCCTGACCGACAAGGACGAGGAACTGCTGGCTCTGCTGCGGCTCAATGCCCGGGAGCCGGTGGCGGCCCTGGCGCGCAAGCTGGGTCTGTCGCGCACCACGGTGCAGGACCGGCTGCGGCGGCTGGAGCAGCAGGGCGTCATCACCGGCTATCGGGTGAAGCTGGGTGAGGCGGGGCCGCGCGGTGCCCTGCGCGGCATGATCACCATTTCGGTGGAGCCGCGCCGCCAGATCGAGGTGGCCAAGATGATCTCGCGCCTGCCGGAGGTGGAGGTGCTGCATACGGTCTCCGGCAAGTTTGACATGATGGCGGAAGTGAAGGCAAACAGCCCCGAGGCCATTGATCTGGTGATCGACCGCATCGGGCAATTGCCGGGGGTGACGGAAATCGAGACAGCGGTCATTCTTTCGACCAAACTGGACCGCAGATAGGGCGGGATTCGCCCTGACGGAGAAAGCCCCATGCGCCGCGTTATTGCCCTTGCCGTCCTGCTCTGTGCCATGTCTGCCGCGCCGGTGCTGGCGCAGGTGCCGCAGAGCCAGGCGGAGGTGACGCTGTCCTTCGCCCCGGTGGTGAAGCAGACCACGCCCGCCGTGGTGAACGTCTATGCCAAGACGGTGGTGCAAAGCCGCAACAGCGGCCTTCCCGGCCTGTTCGATGATCCCTTCTTCCGCCAGTTCTTCGGCGATGGCGGCAGCTTGGGCCGGCCGCGCGAGCGCGTGGCCAATTCGCTGGGCTCCGGCGTCATCGTCGATGACGGGGGCTACATCGTCACCAACAACCACGTCATCAAGGGCGCAACCGACATTCGCGTGGCGCTGGCCGATGCGCGCGAGTTCGAGGCCAGGCTGCTGATGGCCGATCCGCGCACCGACCTCGCGGTGCTGAAGATCGACGCGGGCGAGGAAAAGCTGCCGACGCTGGCCCTGGCCGACTCCGACCAGCTGGAGGTGGGCGATCTGGTGCTGGCCATCGGAAATCCCTTCGGCGTGGGCCAGACGGTGACCTCGGGCATCGTCTCGGCGCTGGCCCGCACCGACGTCGGCATTTCCGACTATCAGTTCTTCATCCAGACCGACGCCGCCATCAACCCCGGCAATTCCGGCGGCGCGCTGGTGGACATGCGGGGCCGGCTGGTCGGCATCAACACGGCGATCTTCTCGCGCTCCGGCGGTTCCATCGGCATCGGCTTTTCCATTCCCTCCAACATGGTGAAAACCGTGGTGACCTCGGCCGAGACGGGCAAGCCGATCCAGCGCCCGTGGATCGGGGCCGAACTTCAGGACGTGACGCCAGACATTGCCGAGAGTCTTGGCTTTGCCCGGCCCGAAGGCGCGCTGGTGGCCGATCTTCATGCCGACAGCCCCTTGATCAAGGCGGGGGTGCAGCGCGGCGATGTCATCGTGGCCATTGACGGCAAGGCGGTGGAGACGGCCAAGCAGCTCAATTACCGCGTGGCCACCGCGCAGGTGGGCCAGCAGGCGATCATTGAATACCGGCGCAAGGGCGCAACGCGCGAGGTGCCGGTGACGCTGATCACCGCGCCGGAGACGACCGAGCGCGCCACCACCACGCTGGGCGGGCAGTCACCCATGACCGGACTGGTGGTGGCCAACCTGTCGCCCGCCGTGGCCGATGAACTGGGGCTGGACTCCGGCGCCACCGGGGTTGCCGTCACCGATATCACCGGCCCGGCGCAGCGCTTCTTCCGCAAGGGCGACATCGTGGAGCAGGTGAATGGGGTTGAGATTGACAGCGTGGCGACCCTGCAGGCCACGCTGGATCAGGCCGACGGCAGATGGAGCATCGCCATCAATCGTGGCGGTCGCACGCTCTCCCTCAGGATCAGATGACCACGCTGTTTGAACAGGCGGGTTTCGGGGCGGAGATGCCGCGGCCTCTGGCCGACCGGCTGCGCCCGCAACGCCTGTCGGACGTGGTGGGGCAGGACCATCTGGTGGGACCGGAGGGCACGCTCACCCGCATGCTGGCGCAGGGGCGGATTTCATCCATCATCCTGTGGGGGCCGCCGGGCACGGGCAAGACCACCATCGCGCGCCTGCTGGCGGGCGAGACGGGCCTGGCCTTCGAACAGATGTCGGCCATTTTCTCCGGGGTCGCCGACCTGAAGAAGGCCTTCGAGCAGGCGAAGATCCGGCGCGAGCAGGGGCGGGGCACGCTGCTCTTCGTCGACGAGATTCACCGTTTCAACAAATCGCAGCAGGATTCCTTCCTGCCCTTCGTGGAGGACGGCACCATCACGCTGGTGGGGGCGACCACGGAAAACCCCAGCTTCGAGCTGAACGGCGCGGTGCTGTCGCGCGCCCAGGTGCTGGTGCTGAACCGGCTGGACGAGGCAGCCCTGGGCAAGCTCATCACGCGGGCCGAGATGAACGAGAAGCGCGCCCTGCCGGTGACGGCGGAGGCGAGGGCGGCACTCATTGCCATGGCCGATGGCGATGGGCGCTATCTCCTCAACCTGGTGGAAGAGGTCTTTGCCGCCGTGGCCGAGGGGGGCGCGGTGCTGGACACCGATGCGCTGGCGCGGGCGGTGCAGAAGCGCATGCCGCTCTACGACAAGAGCGCCGACGGGCACTACAATCTCATTTCCGCCCTGCACAAGTCGGTGCGCGGGTCTGACCCGGACGCGGCTCTTTATTATCTCGCGCGCATGCTGACGGCGGGCGAGGATCCGCTGTTCATCGCACGGCGGCTGGTGCGCATGGCCAATGAGGATGTGGGACTGGCTGACCCCGAGGCGATCAATCAGGCGCTGGCGGCCAAGGACACCTATGAGTTCCTGGGGTCGCCGGAGGGTGAATTGGCGTTGGCGCAGGCGGCGGTCTATATCGCCACCGCGCCCAAGAGCAACGCGGTCTATAAGGCCTTCAAGACGGCCATGGCACGCGCGAAGGAGACGGGGTCGCTGGCTCCGCCCAAGATCATCCTCAACGCGCCGACCAAGCTGATGAAGCAGCAGGACTATGGCGCGGGCTATCGCTATGACCACGACGAGCCGGACGCCTTTTCCGGCCAGACCTATTTCCCCAAGGCCATGGGGCGCGAGAGCTATTACAACCCGCCCGACCGGGGCTTCGAGCGCGAGGTGCGGCGCCGGCTGGAGCACTGGGCCAGGCTGCGCAAGGAACGCGGCGGGGCCTGACTACCAGGCGATGGGTTCGCCGTCGCGGAAGAAGCCGCCGGTGGGGCCGCCGGGCTTCAGCGTTGCCGCCCAGACGATGCCCGCCGCGCCTTCGGGAATGGTGCGCGGGGCATTGACGCCGCCCATGTCGGTCTTGACCCAGCCGGGGCAGACGGAATTGACCATGATGCCGCGCGGGGCCACCTGTGCGGCCAGCGTGCGGGTCAGCACATTCAGCATGGCCTTGGACGAGCGGTAGGCGAAGTAGCCGCCGTCCATGTCAGTGAGCGCGCCAAGGCCGGAGGATACGTTGACCACACAGCCGCCGTCGCTGATGGCGGGCAGGATTTCGCGGATGAGCCGCCAGGGCCCGAGCGCGTTGATGGCGATGGCATTGGCCACGTCTTCCTCGCGGCAGCTCAGCGTGGTGCCCACGTCGCTGGAGCCGGGCAGGATGCCGGCGCAATTGACCACGGCGGTCAGCGGCCCCAGCGCCTTGGCCCATTTGCCCAAGGCGGCGACGGAGGCAGCGTTGGCCATGTCCACGGTGTGCGAGGTCACATCATAACCCCGCGCCAGCAGACCTTTCTCAGCGGCGGCGAGGCGGCCCTTGTCGCGGGCGGCCAGGGCCAGGCGATAGCCCTTGGCTCCCATTTGCCGGGCGGTTTCCAGCCCAAGTCCGCGGGAAGCACCAGTAATCAAGGCACGGGGAGCAGTCATGCTGACCTCCTGTGAGGAACCGATGGCGCAAACGGGCGTTATCCTAGGCGCGCGGCACGAGGGGAAGCAACCGCGCAGGCGTTCACAATGGTGAATCGGTTAATATGGGCGGACACAGTATCCGGGGCAATTTGCATGATTTCACGGCGCGGATTTTTCGGTGGTGCGGCGGCTCTGGCCCTATCGACAGTGCCCGCATGGGCCAGCCGGGGCGAGCGCGAGGGCGAATGGGTGATCGGCATCATTCCCGATGGCCGCTTCACCATCGACATGGTGGACATCAACCGCATCGCGCCTGAGTTCCGGCGGCAGGACGTGGGGTTCAAGGGGCCGGAGGGGCCGGGCACCATTGTCATCGACGTGGCGGCGCGGCAGCTCTTCTGGGTCAAGGCGGGCGGGCGGGCCGTGCGCTATGGCCTCAGCGTCGGGCGCGAGGGCATGGGCTGGCAGGGCAGCGTCACCGTGGGGCGCAAGGCCAAATGGCCCACCTGGACTCCCACCGCCAACATGCGGGCGCGCAACCCCAAACTGCCGGTGCGCATGGCGGGCGGGCCGGAAAATCCACTCGGCGCGCGGGCACTCTACCTGTTCAGGGACGGGCGCGACACCATCTACCGCATCCACGGCACTAATGAACCCTGGTCCATCGGCAAGGCCGCGTCATCCGGCTGCTTCCGCATGCTGAACCAGCATGTGTTCGAGCTTTACGCCGAAGTGCCGGTGGGAACGCCGGTGGTGGTGCGGTGATTAGATGTTTGATCCCAGGTTTTGATGGTGAGCAACTTGTCTGACTGTTGACGATTCCGTCAAAAGTCAGGTTGCTCTATTCCGCCGCTTCGGGCTTGCGGAGAATTTCGCGCAGATACTTCCCGGTATAGCTGCGCTTTTCCCTGACCACATCCTCCGGCGTTCCGGCGGCCACGACCTCGCCGCCGCCGTCGCCGCCTTCCGGCCCCAGGTCGATGATCCAGTCGGCGGTCTTGATGACCTCGAGGTTATGCTCGATGACCACCACGGAATTGCCCTGGTCCACCAGCTCGTGCAGCACCTCCAGCAGCTTCTTCACGTCGTGGAAGTGCAGCCCCGTGGTGGGTTCGTCGAGCAGGTAAAGGGTGCGGCCCGTGGCCCGCTTCGCCAGTTCCTTGGCGAGCTTGACGCGCTGGGCCTCGCCGCCTGAGAGCGTGGTGGCCTGCTGGCCCACCTTGATGTAGCCCAGGCCGACGCGCTCCAGCGTTTCCATCTTCTCGCGCACCGCGGGCACGGCGCGGAAAAATTCCGCCGCCTCGCTCACCGTCATTTCCAGCACATCGGCGATGGACCTGTCCTTGAAGCGGATGTCCAGCGTCTCGCGGTTATAGCGGTGGCCGTGGCATTCATCGCAGGTGACATAGACATCGGGCAGGAAGTGCATCTCGATCTTGATGACGCCATCGCCCTGACAGGTCTCGCAGCGCCCGCCCTTGACGTTGAAGGAGAAGCGCCCCGGCTCATAACCGCGCGCCTTGGCCTCCGGCAATCCGGCGAACCAGTCGCGGATGGGCGTGAAGGCCCCGGTGTAGGTGGCGGGGTTGGAACGCGGCGTGCGGCCGATGGGCGACTGGTCGATGTCGATGATCTTGTCGAGATATTCCAGCCCCTCGATGCGGTCGTGCTCGGCGGGCGGTTCGCGCGTGCCCATGAGCTTGCGGGCCAGCGCCTTGTAAACCGTGTCGATGAGGAGGGTGGACTTGCCGCCGCCGGAGACGCCGGTGACGCAGGTGAAGAGGCCGAGCGGGATATCGACATCGACATTTTTCAGGTTGTTGGCGCGGGCGCCGCGCACCTTGATGGCGCGGAGCTTCTCCGGCCTGCGCCGGGTCTTCGGCACGGGCACGGCCTGGGCGCCGGTGAGATATTGGCCGGTGAGGCTGTCCTGGTTGGCCATGATGGCCTGGGGCGTGCCTTCCGCCACCACGCGGCCGCCGTGGACCCCGGCGCCGGGGCCAATGTCGACCACATGATCGGCCAGGCGGATGGCATCCTCGTCATGCTCGACGACGATGACGGTGTTGCCGAGGTCGCGCAGGCGGGTGAGGGTTTCGAGAAGGCGCGCGTTGTCGCGCTGGTGCAGCCCGATGGAAGGTTCATCCAGCACATAGAGCACGCCGGTGAGGCCGGAGCCGATCTGCGAGGCCAGACGGATGCGCTGGCTCTCACCGCCCGAAAGCGAACCCGCCATGCGCGACAGCGTGAGGTAATCCAGCCCCACGTCCGAGAGGAATTTCAGGCGGGCGCGGATTTCCTTCAGGATGCGGGCGGCGATCTCCTTGTCCTTGGGCTTGAGCTTGCCCTCCAGCGCGGTGAACCAGCCGCCCGCCTCGCGGATCGACATGTCGGTCACTTCGGCGATGTGCCTCGTCCCCACCTTCACGGCCAGGGCCTGGGGCTTCAGGCGCGCGCCGTGGCAGGTCGCGCAGGGGTGGTCGGACTGGAAGCGCGACAGTTCCTCGCGCATCCACTGGCTGTCGGTTTCGCGCCAGCGCCGCTCGATATTGCCGATGACGCCCTCGAAGGTTTTTTTGGTCTTGTAGGCGCGCAGGCCATCGTCATAGGTGATGGTGATCTCGTCCTCGCCGGTGCCGAAGAGAACCGCGTCCTGAACCTTCTTGGGCAACTGCTTCCAGGGCGTGGCCATGGAGACCTTGAAGTGCTTGCACAGGGCTTCCAGCGTCTGGGTGTAATAGGGGCTGGTGGCTCCGGTCTTGGCCCAGGGCACGATGGCCCCGTCGCGCATGGAGAGGGATGTATCCGGCACCACCAGCGCAGGTTCGAATTTCAATTCGGTGCCCAGCCCGTCGCAGGCGGGGCAGGCCCCGTGGGGGTTGTTGAAGGAGAAGAGCCGGGGCTCGATTTCCTCGATGGTGAAGCCCGAGACAGGACAGGCGAATTTCTCCGAGAAGGTGATGCGCTCGTGGGTCTCGTTCTTGGACTTGTTGGCGCTTTCCTCCGCCGTGGCCGAAGGGGGAAGCGGCTTGTCGGCCAGTTCGGCGATGGCCAGGCCATCGGCCAGTTTCAGCGCGGTCTGGAAGCTGTCGGCGAGGCGCGTGGCGATGTCGGGGCGGACCACCACACGGTCCACCACCACATCGATGTCGTGCTTGAATTTCTTGTCCAGCGCCGGGGCCTCGGCGATCTCGTAAAAGGCGCCGTTGATCTTGACGCGCTGGAAGCCCTTTTTCAGAAGCTCGGCCAGGTCCTTTTTATATTCGCCCTTCCGCCCGCGCACGATGGGGGCCAGGATATAGGCGCGTGTGCCCTCCGGCAGTTCCAGCATGCGGTCCACCATCTGGGTGACGGTCTGGCTTTCGATGGGCAGGCCCGTGGCGGGCGAATAGGCAATGCCGATGCGGGCAAAGAGCAGGCGCAGGTAGTCGTAAATCTCGGTGACGGTGCCCACGGTGGAGCGCGGGTTGCGGCTCGTCGTCTTCTGCTCGATGGAAATGGCAGGCGACAGGCCGTCGATCTGGTCCACGTCCGGCTTCTGCATCATGTCGAGAAACTGCCGGGCATAGGCCGAAAGGCTTTCGACATAGCGGCGCTGGCCCTCGGCATAGATGGTGTCGAAGGCCAGCGAGGATTTGCCCGAGCCGGAAAGCCCGGTGAAGACGATCAGGCTGTCGCGCGGCAGTTCGAGGGAAACGTTCTTCAGGTTGTGCTCGCGCGCGCCTTGAATGGAGATGAATCGCTTGCTGTCGGTCATGCTTCAACCGCTAGATCAAAAGGGGAACAAAAACAAGTGCGCCCCGGTGAGGGGGCGCACCTTGCATGCGGTGAAGATAGGGGTGAAGCCGCGCCGGTTAAAGGGCGGAAGGACGTTTTCAGCGGCCGATCATGGCGGCGGCCAGGGCGAAGTCGTCCTTGCCGGAGGCCTTGGCGATGTCGGCAAGCGTCTGGTCCGGGCTGGCAACGGTAAAGCCCCGGGCGGTGAGCGCCTGGGTCAGGGCTTCCGGCGTCTGGTTCAGCAGGGGGGCGACCTGGGCCAGTGGCTTGCTGATGACGGTGTGATAGACCGCGAAGGGCGGCGGGCCGCCCGCGCCGCCCCGGCCACCCTCGCCGCCCTCACCGAAGGCAAAGACCAGGGCCGCGGCGAGGGAGACGAGCATGGCGATGGCGAAGGCCCCCTGCCTGAAATAGAGGCTCATGGGCTTCCAGTTCTTCCAGACGTGAAAGACGAAGGGGACGATCAGCACCATGCTGAGCCATTCATGCATGCCGCGGAAATACTGGCTGCCGAGATGGAAGAAGAGGGCAACACCCGAAATGAGCGAGACGGCGAAAAGGCCGGTGACGAAGGGCGTGGCGTAGCGGTGCAGGACGGGCGGCATGGAAAGGCCTTTCAAAAGGGGTTACGCGAGGGGGACGGATTGCCGGGTGAATTCCGTTGCCGGACCGGCTGCGGCGGGAGGCCGCAGAGGGGGGAGTCATTGCCCATCCCCTTGTCCGAAAAGTCTGCAACTTTTCGGGGGGATGAGTGTGTCCTTGCCCATCCTCTTGTCCGGAAAGTCTGCAACTTTTCGGGGGGATGGGTCAGTTGCCCATCAGCCTGTCGCGTTTTTTGGTCACCGCGTTGGCGTGGGCGTCGAAGCCCTCATAACGGGCCAGGGTCTCGGCATGGGGGGCAAGAGCCGGATAGGCGGCGGGGGCAACGCGGGCGATGGACGAGCGCTTGAGGAAATCATGCACCGAGAGCGCCGAGAAGGTCTTGGCCCAGCCGCCGGTGGGCAGCACATGGCTGGGGCCGATGACGAAATTGGCGAGGGTTGAGGGCGTGGCCTCGCCCAGCAGGATCTCGCCCGCGTTCTCGATGAGCGCCAGGTAGCGCTCCGGCTCCTTGGACAGGATTTGCAGATGCTCCGGCGCATAGTCGTTGATGAAGGCGAAGGCCTCGGCGTCATCGCGGGCGACGAGGATGCCGCCCCGGTTTGAGCCGAAGACCTCCTGCGTATAGGCCACGCGTTCGGCCCCCATGTCCTGCCAGTATTCGGGAATGGCGGCGAGGGCGTCCCGCGCCACCTCCTCGGAGGTGGTGACGAGGAAGGCACCGGAATCCGGCCCGTGTTCTGCCTCGATGAGAAGGTCGAGGGCCGCCAGCCTGCCGCTGCTGGTGGCATCGGCGAAGACGATGGTTTCCGACGGACCGGCGGGCGTGCCGGTGTCGATGAAGTCGGCCACCAGCCGCTTGGCCGCCACCACCCAGGGCGAGCCGGGGCCGACGACCTTGGCGTATCTGCTGATGGTCTGGGTGCCGAAGGCCACGGCGGCCACGCCTTGCGCGCCACCGGCCTTGTAAACCCTGGTCACGCCTGCCGCTTCGGCGGCGGCCAGGGTGGCGGCGTCGATCTGGCCGTCGGGGCCGGGGGGCGTGATGATGCAGATGTCCGTCACGCCCGCCACCACGGCGGGGATGCAGGTCATCATCACCGAGGACGGGAAGGAGCCCTTGCCGCGCGGCACATAGCAGGCGACCGAGGGAATGGGCCGGGTGCGGTCGCCCGCCATGACGCCGGGCATGATCTCCATGCGCCATTCGCCCTCCGGCATCTGGCGCTCATGGAAGGCGCGGATATTGGTGGAGGCAAAGTCGATGGCCGCGAGCAGTTGCGACGACAGGGACTTGCGGGCCGCCGCGAAATCCGCGCTCGTCGCGGCAATGGTCTCCGGCGTCACCGGGGCCTTGTCGAAGAGGCGCGTGTAATGGGCCAGCGCCACATCGCCGTCGCGGCGCACGGCATCGACCACGGGCCGCACCTTGTCGATATAGGGCTGAAGGTCGCTTTCGGTGCGGGCAAGGCGGCCCTCGCGCTCAGCGGGCGAGAGGTCGGCAAGGCGGTGGAAGTTGATCTTGGCCATGGGGCCTCAGTTGGTGTGATGCCAGGTGGTGGAGATGTAATCCTCGTCTTCCTGTCCGGCGCGCTCGAACTTCAGGAAGTCATAATAGCCGCAGCGGTTGCCGGGGAAGGACCGGCAGGTGGAGGGGCGGGCGGGGTAAATGGTGCAGCGGCGCAATTCGGTGTCGAAGAACTGGCAGATCTTGCCGAAGTGCTCATCGGTCTGGCGGCGCATGATGCGTTTGTAGCCATGGGCCGCCTTGAAATATTTCTTCTCGGCCTGGGGCAGCGTCAGGCCGAAGTGATCGGCGATGCGCCGGGCGTCCTTGTCCTTCACCTCGATCACCGGATAGGAGCAGCAATAGCCGGGGCACTTCAGGCAGTCGTAGAAGACGCGGGGATTCCTGGCGGGCGCTGGCTTCGCGGGCTTCGTCTTGGCGGGCTTCGGTTTGGCAGGCATGGGAGAACTCGGATGGCGGGTCAGGCGGGTTTGGCCGGGGCTTTGCTTTGGCGCAGGGCGGCGAATTTCCGGTTGGTCTCGGCCATTTCGCCCTGCAGCCATTCGCGGAAGGCGCGCGCCGGGGCGCTTTCCTTGGCTCCCCGGGCGCGGACGATCCAGTAGCTGCCGTGGTCCCTGATGTCCACCGCAAAGGGGCGGGTGAGCCAGTTTTCCAAGAGCGCATCGGTGCAGAGAATCTGGTCGCCCAGGGCAAAGCCCTGTTCGGCCTCGGCGGCCTCGATGGCAAGGTGGTTCTGGAAGGTGGGGCCGCGCCAGTCCTCGATGCCGGTGACGCCCGCCGCGCTGAGCCAGTCGGCCCACCACTGTTTGCGGTCCTCGTGCAGCAGGGTGAAGTCGTTGAGGTCGGCGGGAGTGAGGTTGGGCCGGCCCGCGATGAGGCCGGGGGCGCAGACCGGAAAGATCATGACCTCGGACAGGCGCTGCATGTCCACGCCTTCCCAGGTGCCCTTGCCGTAGCGGATGCCCAGATCCATCTGGTCGGCGCTGAAGTCCACCAGGCGGTTGGTGGGGTGGATGTGCAACTCGATGTCGGGATGAAGCTCGGCGAAGCGGCCGAGCCGCGCGACCAGCCAGCGCGAGGCGATGGCCGGTTCCACCGTGACGTTCAGCGCCCGCACGTCGCCCACGGCGGCGGCCTCGCGGGTGGCATCGGCGATCTGGTCGAAGAGGGGGGTGAGACGGCTGCCGAAGCGGCGGCCCGCCTCCGTCAGGTCCACGCCGCGCCCGGTGCGGACGAAGAGTTCGGTGCCCAGCCATTCCTCCAGCTCGCGGATGTGGCGCGAGATGGCGGCATGGGTGACGAAGAGTTCCGTTGCCGCGTCGGTGAAACTTGCGGCGCGGGCGGCGGCCTCGAAGGCTTTCAAGGCATTGAGGGAGGGAAGGCGGCGGGCCATGGACTTTGTGTAAGATTATCTTACGGCCCGTGCAAGAACTTGCCGTTTGTCCTCCACCGCCGTGGCCGCCATCTTCCGGCAGAGAAGAAAAACGGAGGAAGCCCATGAACTGGATCTTCGAGAGCTATGGCCGGGTCTATGGCGTGGCCTGCGGCTTTGGCCTGGAACGGACCCGGACCGGACGGCGCGACCGCCTTCCGTCCACCCCCCTGGGCGCGGGCGACGGCGCGCCGGAGGGTAAAGGAAAAGTATCCGACACATAACTTTTTCTTACAGGTCATGTAGCTTAAAGCCGTTTGTCTTTACCCGTGGCGGCGATCATATTGGGGTCATCAACAAGGGCCTTCAGGCCGCATGGAGCTGTTATGAACTGGGTTTTCGGCGCTTACGCCAATGTCTATCACACCGCGATGATGCAGGAGCAAAAGGCGCAGCATGCGCTTCCGGCCCGCCGCGCGGGCAAGCTGGCGCGCCTCTTCGGCCGCGCCTGAACCAGCGCCGCCATAGGCGGCGACCAACCAGTGCCGCCATGGGCGGCGACCGAATGAGAGATGGCCCTTGGAAGCGCTGAGGCTTCCACAGGGCTTTTTCTTTGGCTTGCACGGAACAAAAATAGAACATATATTCTCCTGTGCACGGGGCTTGGGCGGGGGTGAAACTGCCGTATTGAGCCGCTAGATGAACAGCAGTCTTGGAAGGCCCCAGGGGCCAGGAAATGGAGAGAACGATGGCAGGCTCGGTGAACAAGGTCATTCTGGTGGGCAATCTTGGCCGCGACCCGGAGGTGCGCCACACCCAGGACGGCAAGGCCATCGTCAATCTGTCACTGGCCACCAGCGAAAGCTGGAAGGACCGCAATT